>JANLHA010000341.1 GCA_024653845.1 Candidatus Omnitrophota bacterium
CAAGAAAACCAAATTCCACAGTTAACCAATGATCCGTTTCTCGACATTTATTCAACCACAAAATACTTCAAAGTTGATGAAGATAACTTTGATGAAATAGAAATAAAGTCTACTCGCTTATGAACCGTTCGCGTTTAAAACTTATATGCATTCTCTTCCTTGTGTCTTTGCTAGTGTGGGTCGGTGAGATCGTTTATCTGGCGCAACAGAACGCAGCAACACCTGATCGTATCAAAGCCGCAGAAAACCAAAGAAGGAATCGAGCGGAAATTGAATATCAGAAGGAAATTAGAGCTTTTGAACAGGATTACGACAAAAAGAAACATCTCGCTACTGGGAAGACCGTTTTTGATCGTATTTACAATACCCATGGTCAGAGTATAGCTGATTTTATTCTGCGCATATCGGATGAAGCACTGCCTGAGTCGTGGTCATCCGATGTCAAGGTAGAAGAGTTCACACATTTTATCTTACTTATCTATCTCCCTCATACTTCCCGACAAGTGGCACCAGCCCAAGTAATTTCATATCTGGGTCCGATTTTAGAGTATTGCGGATGGCTACTAACAGACATAGCCGTTTTCGATAATACTCACCAAAGCTACTTGTTTTTTGATAGACCAATGTTGGTCGAAATCAAAAAAAACGGTCAATTACCGGAAAATTTGTTATCTCGTGCTGAAAAACAAGGGCAATCATTCACACAATTCAATTCCATAACCATTGAGTGCGAAAAGCATGAATCCCATCTGTTCCTTCCAATAGAAGTAGCAGGCCCCAGTGGGATTGTCACTTGCTACGCCCTTTTAGACACGGGTGCAAGCACAACAACCTTAACTTATGAGGTTATATCGAAAACAGGCTTTGATAATTTGCAAAATGCTCCTCGTCGGAGCTTCAATACAGCAAATGGAACAATGTCCTGTCCGATTGTCACGAGAGAGGTCAATGTAGGCGGCTTTCGGCAAACTATAGAAGTGGCGGTCAACCAGAAAGATGAAATGAATCTTCTTGGTGTGAATTTTTTTAAGGGCATGGACTACATAGTAGATTTCCAAAACTCTGCTATATACTTATGGGGAAAATAGCTTCGAACTAGGCGGTTCACTTGACGCCGAGAACGTCTGCGGTCCTGACGTGCAAAGTTCTTGGCGGCGCAAGTGACCTTCCACATTATGCCTTGCCAATATTAAAGATTATGCAATAATGAGTCATTAAGGGAGGGAAAAATGCAAACACCTATAATCTGGGGAGAACCAGAAATTTCTTATATCCGTCGGTTTATGGATGGAGTAGATAAAGTTGTTACTGATGAGATGCAAAGCGGACTTCTCTACTTGAAGAGAGTCTTATCTTTGTTCTTGCTCGTCTCTTTTGCTGGTTCTATCGTCCCCGATTGAACCGAAACATTTGGCATTTTTTACCGCTTGTACTAGTTCAAAATCTATTGTACGGTTCAAAATGTCTGGTTCAATCGTTCGACTGAGCGCTCACGACGAAGTCTGCAAGATTGAACCAGCGTAGACAATTATACAGTCTTTTTTCTCTGCGTTCTTCGCGCCCTTTGCGGTGAACTATATATCTCAACTATCCAATCAGGGTCATATCTGGCGTGGCAGCTCGGACAGATGAGGATTATTTTGCAGGTGTTCTGTGTCACCCGCACAAATGAAGTATGAAAACCATCGTCATACCCGCATTGGGGACAGACGTGTAGTTCCTTATCTATTGAAATAGGCTTTGGTATGTTATTGTCCAATTCCTTTTCCTCCACAGGAAAATATCAAAACAAATCAACTCTACGGCGACTTTTTTTGCCACCAAGTCACAAAGGCACGAAGTTTTTTTCTTGGTGTCATAGAGCTTTTGTGGCTCTTGCTGGTTCAATCTTGTAGATTGAACCTTTTATTTTTACCCGTAGACACTATCCAAATCCAATAAACACTCGTCTCTATTAGCAGATGAATAAACCCAATGTTCAGCATTTCTCACATATCCCTTTCTTACAGGGTTTTGCTCAATATAATTTGCCTTTTCGTTATAAAACTCTTCGTTGACAATCAACTCTGGCATATTTGTTTTTTGCCAAAATTGATAGTTTCCATTTTCCTCGAAAAGTTTCAGGATATTAGGTTCAGTTTCTATAATATTTTTCTTGAGTTCTTTGGATGTGAACGTTTTAAAATCTCTGACAAATCCGATCATGTCTTCGCTCTTTGCTATCAAATGAATATGATTCAACATAAAGACCCAATGGTAGATTTTTAGCCCTTTATTTTTCTGGCAATAT
>JANLHA010000348.1 GCA_024653845.1 Candidatus Omnitrophota bacterium
AAACAGGCGACGTAGATCTTTGGGGTGGTTTGAGTGTTTTTCATGGTGATTGCTCCTTTCGATTCTTTTTGATTGTAAAAAAACCACCGTGAGTCAAGGGCTTTAGAGCACGAGAGGATGTGGAAGCGGATGCGCGAAGCCATCCTAGCGAACCATCCCAACGAGTGCGCCCCTTGACTAGGTGGTACAATCAAAAGACCGGAATCGAAAGGATACTTATAGAACAAATTGATCTATTTTAAAAAGGCAGGAATATGATGAAATAGAGCTGGAGAGAAGTTGCCGCTTAGTAAATTGTTTATCTCTTTAAAACGCCATCTAAAATTAATTTTTAAATTTCTTTAATTTTACAATTTCTACCAAATCATGCTCTCGCTCATACCCCTTTAATCTGCAAAACAGATAACCAAGTCTGTAATCTACCCCTTCACTCATGAGACGCCAATTTGTTTCCTTCAGCGTTTTTTTAAAAAGCCTCTGAAGTTTATGAACACTATCGTACTCTTTTCTTGAAGAATCGGCTTCCTGAACAGTCAACGGAACAATAACATGCTTGTCAATAATCGGCTTATCGAATATCAGGTTGATGTATTTCTCTTTTTCCAAAACTTTTTTAAGTAAATTTTCCAATTCTACTATTGTCAATTTATTTAGCTTCATTGCCTCTTGATAATCGGGATCAGCCTCTTTTTGATCCTTTTCCTTAGAATACTCTGCAAACTCCTTCAGAAGATTAGAATCCAATATGTATTCTTGCCCCTCAACATCGGATAAACAAAATTCTGTTCTATATATTTTCAAAAGCTCCTGCTCGCTTTTGGCTCTATCTTTTCTTTCAGCATCTTCTTTATCCCATTTCTTAATTTCAGATTTACTTAATTTAACGCCTTTTGATACATATTCATTGCCATTCTCAAAAACTCCCCTTCGTTTTCCGCATTTTGGGCATTCAAATAAAAATAATACACAAGAAGAATCAATACTAAAATTATATAAATCTTTGGATATAACTTTCATAACCTCTGAGCAATTTGGACAATAAATATTTTTGGGTTCTTGAGTATTTACTAACTTCTCATCACATCTTTTATCCGCCTCCATCCATTTCTGAATTGTTTCTCTCTTATTCCGGTAACGCTCTCCCTTAATCACATATAGCTGTAGGTTTAAAACAAATAAAAAACTCTTAATCTTTTTATCCTCTAAATCTTTTTGATTTTTATTCTCGCGAATACGAAGACATTCCTTTATCGTCAATAAATCATATAAATCGCTGTAATATGGTTCTTCTTTGAGGTATTTGTACATAACTCTCCTCCCAAGTTGTTAATTAGATGGTATAAATTAAAAAGCCCACTTATAGGAGTGGGCTTTTTAATTCAAAATTAATTTGTGCCAAATCGGTGCCAAAATGGAGGGCAAAATATAGCAAATTGTACTAACGTGTGCTTATCAGAAATTTTTACAACTTATTGCTAGCAGGCGTATTTACAAGAAAATCAAGGAGTTATGAAAATTGGGGAGTTCTGATTACAAATCAGCTGCTCTACCAACTGAGCTACGCCAGCAAACTTCCCTAAAATCTTTTATCAGAAGGTTTGCCAGTCCCCTTGGGGACGCCAGCGAAGACCTCACGTTTTTTATCTAAAAAAATTCTTCATCCCTTTGCGGGGCGCCAACAAAACAACCTCAATGAAATTCACCAGTCTCTCATTTTATGAATTTTCATTATACTCAATATCGTCCAAGAGTAAATTCCTTTTTTCTAATTTTCCCTAATTGTATATTTAAACGACAGGGGCTGGGAGATCACTTGAGAAGGATTTTCCACCCGCCATCAAATTGATGACGATACTCTAGAGGAATGAGGGAAAGAATGATGATCACAATTGCAATAAGCATATTAGCAAGCTGATTCATCCCTTCATTTATACTAAGTAGCAAGAGAAATAGCACGGCCCAAAAAATATTCAAATAACGAAAAGAGCGAGTCGTTTCCCATAGGGCAATGCAACTGCAAGTCAAAATGAGTGGACAAATCACATAATAAATATTGGCGGTAGCCGATTTAAAAACATTTGCAGAAAAAATCAACAACACACTCAAAACCATACAAACCCATAAAGGCCAAACGAGAAATTTATTCTGTGGTGGGGCAGCCAAAGTGGAATATTTTACCTCTTGGACAGCTCGGCCCCCCAAAAATGGCACCATCGATTTTCCCTCTTGTTTGATTCTCTTAAGATATTGCAAACTGGCAAGCACTTCATCCATGGATGGCCCGACGATAATAATAGATATCACGGCTGAAACAAGGCAAAGCGTGCACCATTGGTGATAAAGAACAGGTTGAGCAATAACGAGGGCAATGCTCACGATGCTCAAGGGCCCGACAAAAAATCCGAAGATAATCACCATCAACGGCATTTTTTGCCAGCGTGCAGGTCCTCCAATGATTCCCGTAATCGCATCAATCAAATAAGCCAAAGCCCCCAAAGCCGCATCAGAAACAGGCAAGATAAATGACGTCGGAGACATCAAAATCTTACGACTACCCTCACCAAAGAACGGTTCCCATACATCATCAATAACCTCATATTGGAACAAAGCCAAATACAGGGAAATCGCTGAACCGATGAATGCCAAAATGACAATATAAATTCGTTGAGAAAACGTTGAAGGGTTATAAGTCCATCCTGGAGGAATAAACTTATTAAGCATGTGCGGCTTCTGGGATAGAAGAAATTTTCAAATGATGAAGCTGATACCATCTTTGCGGATCACGCTTGAGAGTCTCAACCATTTTAGGTAATGCCTCGATCAGACGACGCTGCGGTGTCCACCCTAAAACCCGCTGCGCTTTTGAAATATCCAGCTGACAATGGTCATCCGCCAAATCAATCATCCAAGGCTTGATAAATGGCTCTTCAATCCCCGGAATTTTATCCTGTACCCATGCCCCCGTCTTAGCGACAACCTTTGGAATTTGGATGGTTTCCCAATGGGGCGCCCCATGAATCAGTCGGGCCAATTCTTTTTGCAACATATCGTAACTGTACGTTTCCGGTTCTCCAATTAAAATAATCTCTTCCGATGAAAGTTCTTTACGATGTTGAACCGTCAACCAGATGGCTTCTACCAAATCATCCAGGTGAACAAATGGCTGACCATGCGCAATATCACCAGGAAAAACATGACCTGTTAGACGTTTTTCATAAATTCTTTGGATTTGATGGGAAATCGGAATCGAGTGACATTGATCGTTATAAACTCCCGCAATCCTTAAAATGACTGAGGGGATCTGTCCGTGGATATTGCGAATGAGTGCTTCCGTTTCCACTTTAGATTTTGGATAATCCCATTTGGGGTCCAATGGCCATTGTTCATTATTTTTTTCTCCAGCAGAACATGGAGCATGAACCAATTGAGTGCTTGAAAATAAAAATTGCTCGACATGTGCAAATTTCTTTAAAGCTGATAACAACCGACGAGTTCCTTGGACGGTCACTTTATCATAGAGGTCACTCGGCTCCCCGGAGAAATCATAATAGGCCGCCAGATGGATGACCGAAGCGATGTTAACTTGAGGATCTGTTCTTTGGATAAAATCCATCGCGTCATTGACACTCACATCTTGTGTCAGATCCATCTCTTTAGAAAATACATTGTCACCTAAAAACTCTTTTGACGACTTGTTATCGAAGGCAAAAATTCTAAAATAAGGCGCAAATTTTTCAATAATAGCCGTTCCTATAAATCCACGACTACCTGTAATCATCATAACTGGTAACATATTGATCTCCTCTCTAAATATCAAGAAATTCTTAAAGCTTCATGTCTCTTTTGACTTTCGACGGCAATTTCTCAACTCCTCCAATGACTAAAGCTGCTGATAGAATTACAAAATTCTTAATAATAAATTCCCCTTCCATTGTTAAAACAAAAGGCGGAAATTTAAAACAAACCTCGGGCAAAATCACCAATGTCAAGAATGTTCCACCCATTTGTAAAACTAAAAGGAATACAGCCATGCGATTAAAAGGACGAATAAAAAAACACACACCAATAAGAACTTCCCACCATCCTAGAAGCGGAATAAAAATATGCGGCTCAAACCAATAGACCGTATGAGCAACTAATTTATTAACCGGACTTAAACCAAAAATTTTAAGTAACCCAAACCAAATGAATATAATACACAGAGAAATTCTCAACAAAAAAATGCCATAATGATTCATCCATTGGGATCCTAGTTCGATCAAAGATTGTCCTGCGTCAAAAAAGCTCCTCGTCATAGCAGCATGTTGTTCAATTCCCAATTAAATATTCGTGTTGTTCATTCTGGGCCTCAAGCTCTTGATTCTCAGCTAACCTTTTTATTTTTGGTAAGACTCGATCCCAAACCTTTGCGCTCAAATCTCGATACTTTTTCCCTTCTGTAAGCACAGAAAAATCACCATGAGTAATCTGCAGCGTGGTTTTACCATCTTGTTCGGCAAGCTCATAGGTAATGCCATCTTTTTCAGTGAACAGGGGTTGCGGCCTACGAACATCGAAAACTGTAAAACGCAGAAGTTTATTTTCTTCAAATGCTGTCACATTTCCCTCAACAATGATTGTTCCATGTTCGTCTTTCCAGAGCACTGGACTGCCGGGCGTCCAATCCGACTCAATATGGAAGCGAGGACCCCCACTTGAGAACTCCGCCGCCCACTGATCCGTGGACTCTCGTTTGGTCAGCGTGTTCCAGACATTTGGCCCCGACGCGTTTATTTTGATCGATTTTCGTATAAAACACTCTTTCATAACGATTCCTTTGTTTTTTGCTTGAATAAACACCAACCCCGTGTTCATGAATAGAGTTATTAAATCTTGAATTACTATAAAATAGAAGATATTAGCTGGGGGTTAGAACTAAATTAATAAATTTTAATTCTGATTTGATTACAACTTTATCCGAGCAAAAATCATGAACGATTCGGGATCCTTTCCGTAGGCTGGATCAAGCTCGTTGGGAAGAAAATGCCAACTGTAAGAAGCTCCTATTCCCCATTTCATTTGTTTCCATTTGGAAAAATCATAAACATACCCTAACGTTGATTTATTGACTTTAAAAACCTCTCCTTCTAATGGATCACCTTCTGGAAAAAGTTCATCCTTTTCCGTACGTTCGAAACGCGTAAAAAAGGTGTGCATCTTTTTTAATTGAATGGAAGATTCCCATAAAAAGGCGTTTAGATGATGCCCCGGCTCATTGTTGTTGCGTCCCCAAGCCAACATCATTTGCCAATTTCCGTGCTCGAAAGGCTTATTGTACGCCGCGGAAGCTGTATAACGTTGTGTATCCACATCCGAATGAAGCTGCTCAGGGCTATCAATATCCCCGTAACTGGCTTGAAAAGACCAGTTTTCCGTTGGATTATAGGAAAGTCTTGTTGCATAAGAATCCAATTCTGGACCTTCAATATCCCAGCGATCTTCATCAGGCTCACGACCACGAAAAGCAGAACCCTCGATTTTAAAATTGTTCCATATATAGCCTAAAGTCGTTACTCCATACGTGATATGTGTTGAATCTAACCAATGATGAGAAATTGGGGCTTCTGGATTATCCATTCCCGACAAACGATGCATGAAAGCCGGCGGTCCAAGAGCCGGTTCCCCCGGCAGACCAACGTATCCAAAGATCGAACTCTGGTCGGAAAGAGGCAAACTGTAAGTCATCGCTAATTCCATAAATAAATCATGTGGATGCTGACGATCAATTAAAGGGCTTATCCCATCGGCTGTTTCTCCTGTTTGCAATAATAAAGGGTATCCATCCTTTCCTTGTAAAGGGTCCAAAGAAAACATGCTCCTAAACCCTAACGTCCCAGCATGAAAATCTCGTTGTCCCATGAACATGAACATGCTTTCACTAAAAGTCTTCTTGTCTCCTCTATCGCCTCCTTGATGGTCATAAATAACATTCGCAAAGCCATGAATCATGAACATCCAGTCATCTTTCATGAAATGAAGACCTTCATGAGGCGAAGAATCCGGCTGCCAGCTTGTTCCTGACGATTCCCTAGTCATTGGGTAAGAACCATACAAAGCTTTCATTTGTTTTCTCATACCTTGATGACTGCTACCGTGCGAGGGTTGTGTGGGTTCATGATTCATCTGCTCATGTTGAGCATTGGCAGATACGTTCTGGAAGAAGAATGTGATAAGAAGTAAAAGAATAAATTTTTGCATCTCTTCTCCCTAATTGATATTCACTTAAACAACATCCACGTAAGAAGTATTTTGAAGAGATTAAATTAAAAATAAATTAGAAAATGATTAATTATTTCTGATTTTCTAAGGAAGCCGTGACTTCAAAGGTTTTGGTGCGGGGATAACCTTCGCCAAAATGACGTTCCCATAATACAAAAAGGGTTAAGAAGATCGCAAAGACCAAGGCCACAAAGGTGCAGGCTGCGGCATAATCCTTGCCTTGGCGAATGAGCGGATGGAATTCCTTATTGCAAGCGTAATCCAATGCAGCTTCAAGGGCGGTATTGAATATTTCACAAATGAGAGCGAGGACCCAGCTGAAAATAATCATCAAAATCTGGAAGTATCCCACATCTGCAATCATGCAAATGATGGTGAAGCCCACCATACAAAGAAAAACCTGACGGATCTTTTTTTCAGTACGGATCGCATAAAAAAGCCCACAAGCCGCTCCGATAGTCGATTCCAAAAGATTACTGTATTTCTCTGTACATCCTGGCTTTCTCATACCCTTAGAGTAAATCTTGAATCTTAAAACATCAAGTGAATAAATAAAGTTACTTGCTTACATCTTAAAAATCGATGCCAAAAATCCATTTTTCTGCTAAGATAACCTCATTCTTTTCCCCCAAAAAATTTATGCTGAGTCAACTCACCATTCAGAATTTCGGACTGATCGACAAGTGTTCAATTGACTTTGAAAAAGGATTGAATACTTTAACCGGTGCCACTGGTGCTGGGAAATCCATTATCATCGATGGACTGCGCTGCGTTCTTGGTGAAAAAATCAGTGCTTCTCACATTCGCGACAAAGATAAGCCTTGTCTTGTTGAAGCGGTCTTTGACCTGCCTCGAAAAACATTTGCCAATCACCTTTCTTTTCAAGATTTTCTTCAAGAGGAAGACGGCCCCGTCGCCTCCCTAATCATCCAGCGACAATATTTCTCCGACGGTCGAGCCAAAATCAAAATCAATGGTTTGACCGTCACCTTAACGCAATTGAGGGAGCTAGGAAACCACTTGATTGATTTCCACGGACCGCATGACCATCAAATGCTTTTTTCACCGACTAATCATCTGACAATCCTTGATCAATTGACGGATTTTGGAAAAGATCTCGAGCACTATCAATCACGTTACAAAATTTTTAAAGACCTCGAACGTCAATGGGAAGAATTGAAAAATTTGAGCAATACGAGCGCTCGTGAAATCGATCTTCTCCAACATCAAATTCAAGAATTGGAACAAGTCCCGTTGAGTGATGAAAAATATGAACTTCTCCATCAAGAATTGGTCAAAATTCGTAATGCTGAAAAACTTTATCAACTCACTTCTTCCATCTTGCAAACTTTTGAGTCAGGAAACCCCAACATCAGCGAAATAATCCAATCCGCATTTTCTCCTTTAAGAACGCTCAATCAAATTGATGAAAAAACATCCGCGCTCACCACTTATCTTGAAAACGTTCAAGAAAATTCTGAGTCTCTTCTTTCGGAATTGAAAGATTATTTGGACTCCCTTTCATTTCAACCTCAAGATGCCGAAAAAATCAATCAACAATATGATGCTTATGAAAACATCCGACGCAAATACGGTCCGACTTTGCAAGAAGCCCAATGTTTTTATACTCAGGCCAAAGAAAAATATGACCTTCTGACAAATCTGGAACACAACGACCAGGAGCTCAAGAGCCAAATGGCGGCGCTCGAAAAAGAGCTTGGGACTTTGGCCAAAAAATTGACTCAAAGTCGCAAAAAAACCGCAGACTTTTTGAAAAAAGTGGTTGAGAAAGAATTGCGTGACTTGGGAATCGATCATGTGACATTTGAAGCGCGAATCACCTCAAGCGAGTTCCAGCCTCACGGACATGATGAAGTGGTTTTTTATATCAGCCCCAATTTGGGAGAAAGTCTTAAACCCCTTTCCGAAATTGTTTCTTCTGGAGAAGCGGCCCGCGTCATGCTTGCCCTCAAAAAAGCCCTTATCAAAGTGGATCCCATTCCTGTTTTGATCTTTGATGAAATTGACGCGCAAATCGGCGGACGGTTAGGAACGATCACCGGGAAAAAACTCAAAGAACTCTCTCTAAATCGCCAAGTGCTTCTCATCACCCACCTTCCTCAAATTGCCTCTTTTGCGGACCGTCATCTCAAGGTCCTCAAAACCACGTCTGCGGGCAAAACGTTTACGCAGATTCAACTTTTAGAAAATGAAGAGCGCGTTACTGAACTGGCTCAAATGATGAGCGGAACCAAAAAAAGCGACATCTCCCTCTCCCACGCTGAAGAAATGCTGGCCAAAGCTCAAGAGTCATAGCGGTAATTGATTTTCCATTTTTGATGTGATATTCTACAGGCTTATTGCATTCCAAAGAATTTTCTTCTTTATTAAGAACAAGTGAGGATTATATGAAAAAGATTGCAGTGCTTACCAGTGGCGGAGATTGTGGTGGTCTCAATGGTGTCATCAAAGGTGCAGCTAGTATGGCAAACCAAAAAGGAATCAAATGCTACGTCATCCCTAACGGTTATGCCGGACTTTATAATCTCATTGATTTTGATCAGCTAGTTGAGCTGACGCCGGAACGTTTGGACCGTATCGACGCCAATCTCGCGGGATCCGAAGCTGGACACTCTCGTGTTAAAATTAAAAAAGTTGAAGATCCCCAGAAATATGACCGCATCAAACGCGGCCTTCAGAAATTCGGCATCGATGGATTGGTTATTAGTGGAGGAGATGATACCGGAAGCGTCATTTTGGATCTCTCGGAACAAGGCATCAAATGCGTTCACGCCCCCAAAACCATGGATTTGGATTTGCAGACGTATTCCGTCGGAGGAGATTCGACGGTCAACCGTATCGCTCAATTTGTTGAAGAACTCAAAACCACGGCCGAAACCCACAACCGAATTCTGGTCATGGAAGTTTTTGGCCGTTACGCTGGACACACCGCATTCCGCGGAGGCGTTGCAGCAGATGCCGATGCTGTTCTCATTCCTGAAATCCCTGTTGATTTCGATGCTCTTTACCGACACGCCAAAGAACGATATGCCAAGCGCATCGCCCATAGTGATGTGAAAAAGGGAACATATTTGATCGTCGTCGCAGAAGGACTCAAGGATATCAGCGGTTCTGACATCGTGGATGAATCGGCTGGAGTGGATGCCTTTGGTCACAAACGTTTGGCCGGAGCCGGAAAATATGTTTGCCAAGAATTGACCAAGCGGTTCAAAAACGATCCCTCCACCGCAGACTTTATGCGTCGAGAAAAAATGTTTGTCAAAGGAATCTATGAAATTCCAGAAATCCGACCTGTCACGCCAGGACACTTGGTTCGATGCGGACATTCTTCCGCCCACGACGTTAATTTTGGAAAAGAAGTTGGGGCTGCGGCCGTGCTTCTTCTTATTCAGGGAATTCATGGAGTGACCGTGGCGGGTATCCACAATCAAGAAGTCCGCTACATGAACATCCAAGAAGCTATCAAACAGCGACATGTGGATTTGAATCTGGTCGCCTTTCATGAACAGCTCGGCGTCTGCTTTGGCAGAGAAGCCGCTGCTCTCAAACCCCAATTTAAAAAGATCGAAGGAGAAGTGGAACGACACCTTTAATGAAGCGTGTTCTGATCACTTTTTATCTTGCGTCTCTTGTGATTGCAGGCTTTTTCATTCGTCTTGACAATTTTCAACGCGCTCAGATTGTCACGACGGATGAAAATGTCTATTATCGTCTAGGCTTGCAATTAAAAAATAATTTTCTGGACTACAACACTCTGCCTTATGCCGACGATGCGCGCGAACAAGGGCGAACTGCCCTTCCCACCTATTTCACAGAACCACTCTTTAAACATCCTCCACTCTTTCCATTCTTGATTTCTCAAGCGCTTCGATGGTGGGGCGAAACAGGGATTTCTGCAGCTGCCGTCTCTATTCTCTTCGGCGTATTGATGATTCCCTTAACTTATGCCCTGGCGCTATTGATTTTTGGAGATCGTTGGATTAGCTTAGCCGCTGCTTTCTTTTTATTTCTTGATCCCATTCATATGATTTCGAGTCAAAAAATCTGGATGGAATCAACGCTAAGTTTCTTTATGTTGATGACGATTTATCTTTTTCTTTACGGACTCAAACATAAAAAGGATTTCTTCTTTCTCCTCAGTGGTCTTTCGTCGGGATTGGCTTTCTTAACCAAATATCCTGGGATCCTCTCGACGTTAAGCATTGTCCTTTATTCCATGGCCTTTCATCGCGAGCTTTTCAAGAAATCATTTTTCCGAATCAGCCTCATTTTGCCTTTCCTCATGATTTTGCCATGGGGATACTGGAATTATCAAATTTATGGAATGCATTTCATTCTCGAACAATTCAGTATCCACGAATTCGATATCACGTATTCTCATACTTTCCCCATCATTGGCGGCCTCTTGATCATTTTTATAGGAGCAGCCCTCCTTTACAATCGAAGAATAAAAATCACCCTACCCAAAACTCCATGGCGATTCATTCTCTCTCTTTTATTCTGTGGCTTATTGATCAAACAAATGCTTCAGGGATTTGATCCTCAACATATTCCAATCTCAGGCTGGGCCCATGCGCCTCTTTTTGGAGATGCCAATTTTCTGTTTTATTTTGGCAGACTCCTGGAATTTTCTCCTCTGTACTTTCTAGTCTTCTTATCTTTTTTTAAAAAAAATCCCATCGAGAATACTTATCTGCCCATTCTCAAAATTTCCGCAGGGATGATTTTGCTCTTTTATTCCCTCTGGGGTGGATTTCAGTCCCGATACATTTTGGCAAGCATTCCCTTCCTGATCATCCTTGGTGTTTGGCTTTGGCAAGAGTTGTGGACAGCAACCTTCAAACAACCATGCCCCTATCGAAAACACGGTGCACAAATTTTATTGATCATCTTGATGGTTTTTATAATTTATAAAACTTTATTCATTAATTTTCTCATGAGTTTTTCTAATAACTTATGCTACTTCTAAAAAAAGATCATCTCATTGCCCTGTTAACACTTTTCATCCTAGCCGCCTCCGCTTTCGTGATGCGCACAGAGAATTACCTTAACGCTCCGCTACGAACCATCGACGAAGTGACGTATTATCATTTGGCCAAAAACTTGCTAGGGAACTTCCCTCAATATCATACGCAAGAATTCGTCGAATCCTTAGAAAAGCTCA
>JANLHA010000019.1 GCA_024653845.1 Candidatus Omnitrophota bacterium
ATTTTTTCAAAAGAGAACGTCTTAAAATGTTTCTTGGATCAATGGGCTGGATGAAATTCACGAGAGAAGAAATCTTTAAGCCAGTTGCCCATCTTCTTGATTAATCAATTTCAAGATCATCTTCTCATCTTTGGCGACTTTCAAATTTTCGCGAAAATATTTATCCTTCAGAAGGCGTGAAATTCTGGCTAAGGCTTTAAGATGAGGCCCCGCGGAATCAATCGGAGCAACCAAGAGGAAAAAAATGTACGCTGGTTCACCATCCAAAGAGTCAAAGTTGACTCCCTTTTTACTAATCCCCAAAGCAGCTGTCAATTTAGTGACCTGTTCAGATTTTCCATGAGGGATGGCAATCCCTTGACCAATCGCTGTTGACCCTAAAGCTTCCCGGGTTAATAAGACCTCAACCAATTTGGGTTTAATTTTTTTCTCAAAAGCTCCTGCCTGAACGAGCAGATCGGTCAATTCTTCAATAACTTCTTTCTTTGTGGTCGACTCAAGTTCTGCTGTTACCGCTTTAGAACAAAGAAAATCACTGATTTTCATTCAGGCACTCCTTTTGAAAGAATTTTTCTCTCGGTTGATGAAATTCTATAATTGTGATTTTAAAAAGAGCGGCGGATGGGATTTGAACCCACGACATCTTCCTTGGCAAGGAAGCATTCTAGCCAACTGAATTACCGCCGCGTAAATTAAATCCTATTAAGAACATGGGCGGAAGAGGACTTGAACCTCCACGGGTTTCCCCACATGCTCCTAAGGCATGCGCGTCTACCAAATTCCGCCATCCGCCCAGTTTTCGTCCAAATCAAAATCTAAGGTAAACTGGGCGAATAGCGGGAATCATGACATTTCTCAAAAAAATTCTGAGGAAGTCAGGATTGCCGCCATCCGCCTCTATAAAAACCGTAAATCGAATCGATCTTCGATTTTGGTTTCTAAATTTAGATGACCCACCCGCGACTCGAACGCGGCACAACTACATTAAAAGTGTAGTGCTCTACCTGATGAGCTAGTGGGTCGAATAACTTTATATTTTTCTCCAGAGAAATTCGACCGCTATCCCCGGCTTTAACTTCAAATTTCGAATTCTCAAAAATCTATACCTACGAATGCATCTCTGACAATTCTTTACTTTTATCTTCTAAAATCTTATCAACTTCTTTAATAAATCGATCGGTCAACTTTTGAATATCATCCTGACCACGAAAAGCATCATCTTCAGAAACCGTTTTGTCACCTTTGATCTTTTCATTAGCCTCTCGTCGGATCGTTCTTAACGAAATCCTTCCATGCTCCGACATCTCTTTGACCATTTTGATCAACTCTTCCCGACGTTCTTTAGACAAAGGCGGAATATTTAAACGAATAATCTTCCCATCATTATTAGGGACAACTCCCAACTTGGAATTATTAATGGCTTTTTCAATGTCAGCAATGGCCGTTACATCCCAAGGCTGAATCATGATTGTTTTAGAGTCGGGAATAGAAATGGAAGCAATTTGCTTAAGAAGCGTTGGCGTCCCATAATAATCCACATGCATCCCCTCAATCAATCCAGGATGGGCCCGGCCGGTCCGAACCTCCTGAAACTCTCGTCTCATGGCCTCAACAGCCTTCTGCATTTTCAATTCCGTGTCTTTAACAACATCTTTCACATTCATAATCACACCTCACGGTAAAGATGATAACGGTCAATGAACCAATGTTCCTATTTTCTCACCCAAAATCACGCGCTTAATATTCCCTTCCTTGAGGAGATCAAAAACGATGATCGGAAGATTATTATCCATACACATGCTGATCGCGGTCGAATCCATGACTTTCAAATTATTTTTCAAAACATCAATGAAAGGCAAACTTTCGAATTTCTTAGCAGATTTGTCTTTCATAGGATCCGCAGAATAAACTCCATCAACTTTGGTAGCTTTAAGAATCACATCGGCATTGATTTCTGCGGCACGGAGAGCTGCTGCGGTATCAGTCGTAAAATAAGGGTTCCCGGTTCCTGCAACAAAAATTGCAACCCGACCCTTTTCCAAATGACGTAAAGCTCGGCGGCGGATATACGGCTCAGCCACCGATTGCATGGCAATGGCCGACATCACTCGCGAAGGGACATCAATTTTCTCAAGAGCATTTTGCAAAGCCAATCCATTCAAAACAGTTGCCAACATTCCCATATAATCGGCAACCGAACGATCAAGCCCAAAAGCCTTAGAAGCCACTTGACCGCGAAAAATATTTCCTCCGCCGACGACCAAGGCAACCCTAACGCCTAATGACATCACCTCTTTGATCTGCCTGGCCAACGAAGCGCACATTTCGGCTTCGATCCCATGATCCTGATGCCCCATCATGGCTTCGCCGCTCAACTTCAAAAGAACCGTTTTATAAATTGGTTTACTCAACTTCCCCCACCCTATATCGCTCGAAACGGCTGATCAAAATGTTTTCCCCAATTTTAGCAACCAATGTGTTCAAGTAATCCTGAATCGTTTTGCTTGGATCCTTCACAAATGGTTGGGCCAAAAGACATTGTTCCTTGAGGAATAAATTTTTATCTTTTTGAGAAGCCAAAATATCTTCAGGGATGTCAGCTTCTTTAATATAAGAAGGATTAGTTGCGGCAATATGCATGGCCACGTCTTTGGCAAACTGGCAAAAATCTTCATTACGGGCCACAAAATCGGTTTCACAATTGACCTCAACAAGGACCGCCAATTTGTTACCCATATGAACATAGACTTCAACACGGCCTTCCTTAGCTGTCCGGCTTCCTTTTTTAGCAGCGATCTCTAATCCTCTCTTCATGAGAATCTCTTTCGCCTGCTCCATATCTCCAGAAGCCTGCTCTAATGCTTTTTTGCAATCCATGATTCCACATGATGTGACCTCACGGAGCTCTTTCACACGATCAAAATCAACAACACTCATGGCTTTCTCCTTTTACCCTAAATGTCTTCTTGTAAATTATTCCGACTTAGATTCATCAACCGGCTTGGCTGAAGCAGATGTGACTTCTCGAGGTTCTGCTTGCCCTTCTTGGCTATCATCAACAGCCACATTCTTATTCTTAGCAAACGCTTCTTCTTTTTCTTTCGCAGTCTTCTGACGAACAGCTTCCGTCTCCGCAAATTCTTTACGACCGGCAATCATCGCATCCGCAACTGTTGACATGATGAATTTCACAGACTTGAGAGCATCATCATTTCCAGGAATAGGGTAATTAATAAAATCCGGATCACAATTGGTATCAATCAAGCCAACAATGGGAATCCCCAAACGCTTGGCTTCCTGAACAGCAATCGCCTCCTTTTTGGAATCAATGATAAAAACTGCTTGTGGCAGCTTTCTCATATCACGAATCCCTTGCAAATCGCGCAACAATTTGTCTTTTTGCGTATTGATCTGGACAGCTTCTTTTTTCTTAAAATTCTCGATTCCACCACCTGTAATCAATTTTTCAATCTTTTCCAATTTTTCAACAGACTTACGGATTGTCTGAAAATTTGTAAGAAGCCCCCCCATCCACCGATTGTTCACGTAAGGCATTTGGGCGCGTTTTGCTTCGTCAGCAACGACATCTTTGGCCTGTTTTTTGGTGCCGACAAATAAAATCGCTCCGCCTGTCGCAGCCACTTGACGGACATATTCGCACGCAGAGTTTAAGTATTCTTTTGTTTTCTCAAGATCGATGATATAAATCCCACTTCTTTCCCCGAAGATAAATCTTTTCATCTTGGGATTCCATCGACGAGTTTGATGACCAAAATGGACACCACATTCCAACAACTTTTTCAACATTTCATCCGGCATGCTTTTTCTCCTCTTGTCACTTATGGGCGGGTATCAAACAGGTGAACACAAGTGAGTTTTTTGGACCCTCAGGCCCCTTTTTTGAAGACTGCCTCCTCTCACCTCTTCCTTAGAGGAGTCTTCCCTAAATAATGTTGCAGTAGTATACCCAATAATATCTTTTTTTTCAACATTTAATTCTAATAATATAAAAAGGCAAAAGCGATTATTATAAGAAAGGGCGATCCCATTTGAGAATCGCCCTTACTCTTG
>JANLHA010000020.1 GCA_024653845.1 Candidatus Omnitrophota bacterium
TGAGCTTTCAAAGATTTGACCAAAGAAGGCTTGAACTCATTTTCCGAAGAAGCGGGTTGGGCCGCATTCTCACCTTGTTCACTTTTTTGCCAACTCTTCAACTGGCTCAAAAGATCCGCCAGGTTCACTTCCGCCTGGACATGAGCGGCCGTGGCAAACGTTTCTTTTTGAAGCGGCGGCAACTCTCCGATTTCAATTCCATAAAGATGTACAACGCTCGTCCCAAGAAATGAAAGGTTCAGTTTGATTCGATCAATTTTCACGTCTCGCCCTAAAGCGACACTCAATTCATTGACAAGATACGGCTTGAATTTATTGATATCCACCGTCTTTAAGAACCAAATGGCACCGCCAATGAGGACAACAATCAAAATGAACAAAGCAATAAAAATATTTCTTAACATCTTTCCCATAAAATGATCCTTTCTACTCTATTTTTTAGAGATCATAAAATCCTTGATCTCGAGCTTGTTCACGCAAACGCTGCATGCCATCGTCTCTCGACGAAGATGGCACTCTCGATCGTACCGAAGGTCGACGAGAAGGGTCTTTAAAACGACGCTCATGATTCGCAGAGAAATTCTGAGTGGCCTGACGGCCCGCGGACGAGATCTTAGGATCCCCTATCGGACGTTTAGGCATAGAAAATCGTCGACTGGGGTCAGGAACATCCATCATTCGCGTGGATGAAATCGAGATTCCAGCGGAAGATGAAGATACCATACTCAAATCTTCCTTAGATAACGGTAAAGATGCCGCCATTGCGATCGTTGGCTGTCCCCAAAACCGATCATCCAAATTTTGATGGATCTGTTGTTCATTCATTCTCAACTGTCGACAAAGCTCATGCGATTTCTCAATGAGTACATTTTTTCCTGATTCCTTAACCGCTTGAGAAGAAAGCTTGACCTGATCAATCACCTTCGACCATTGCTTGTTGAAAGCCTCTTGTTGTTGCCTAACACGTTGCTGATTGATTTCCAAGTTAGCCAACAAAATCTCTTCAGCCTTCCAAAGATTCTGATAAGAATCCATCAACTGGCTCATATCCTCATCAGTCACCTGGACCATTTTTCGAGTAAGTTGCTGAAAACGCATTTCAATTTCATCATGGTTTTCAGTAAGCTGTCGCTGTGTTGCCGCGGTATTCGTTTCTAACACCTGATATTCCTTCTCAAGAGACCGTGCTGTTTTAAACAATTCCTGAACATTGACATTCTGTTGATCAAAATGATCCAGCATGTGAGCCACTTCGATTTTCTTTTCTTCAGAAAGGATCATTTGGGTATTTAAAAAGTTGGAGGCTTCTGCTTTCCAGTCTTTTCCCTCCTGATTTTGATGAAGCTGAGAAAGGAACTTTCGCAATTCCGGGAAGCGCTCAAGAAAAGCCTCTTGCTCCTGATTCAACGATGTTGCGTATTGACTGGCTTCTTGATTAAGCTCACCATTCATCCCTTGCAATTGATGGATGATTTCTTGACGGTGTTGCATCAACTCCAGGCGCTGGCCTTCAATCTTCTGGTAAATATCATAAACCTCACCAATCCGGTACTGAGAAGAAGTCTGGGTCACTTTCTTCTGAAAAAAGGGATTATCGATATTCTGAAATTTCTCTCCCAATCCTGCGTAATCCATCAGACGAGCAACAGGGCCCAGTTCACCCTGTTCCGTGACATATCGGTCATAAGCAAAAACACCAACAACCAAAAAAAGCACAATCAATGTCAGTAAAGTTTTTTCACCCATTCCTGGACCTCCGCTACGCTCGTCAATGGCCTTTGACATGTTTGATTTTGACAAATATAAACCGTCACGCTCTTTCCTTTCGCCTTCGAATTCTCAACCCAAGGGACCACTTTGAATATTTCCAAATCCCCATTGTCTTCTAAAGGACGAAAAATCACAACCGTTCGTGGTAAAAATTTTGAACCCAATAAAGACACCACGCTTTCAACGGCCGGATCTGACTTTTCCCCAACAACAACAATTTCTTGACTCGGGCCCAGAAGAAAATCTGCGCCAATCAACCACTGGGCATACGCGCTCGGATGCTTAACCACTTCGGAAGAAAAGGCCCGTTTACTTTTTTCGATCCAGAATAAGAATTCCTCATCAAATGTAAAATGAAACAACCGGGCCAAATTGAGCAATGCAACAGAATTTCCCGACGGAAGCGCTCCGTCATAAATATCTTTCTGCCGCCACAACAACTCTTCCGCGTCAAGCGCGGTCAAAAAGAATCCTCCGTTCTTAACATCGCCAAACAATCGGATCATGTCCTTGGTCAACCGAATGGCTTCGTTCAGATAAAGTGGCTCGAAACTGGCTTCGTAAAGATCTAACAGGCCCTGCACAAAAAACGCATAATCTTCCAATGTTCCTAAAATTCCTGCGTGCCCATCACGGTAACGATGCAGCAGACGACCATCTTTTTGCTGAAGAGTCGCCAAAATGAAATCCGCAGATCGTCGAGCAGCTTCGATATATTCCGGAGTTTTCAACGTCCTTCCCCCTATAGCAAGCGAGGAAATCATCAACCCATTCCAATCGACGAGGACTTTATCATCCAAATGAGGCCGGGGCCATTTTTGACGAGCACCAAAAAGCTTCTTTCGTACACTGCCGAGCAATTTCTCGATATCTTCCGAAGATTTTTTAAAATGCTCAGCGGTCTCTGGAATGGACTTGTTAAGATATAAAATATTCTTTCTGCCAAATTCGCCATGAGGATCATGTCGGACGTTACCATCGCCTTCGATTCCAAAATGATATTTGAAAACAAGGCTTTCTTCGTCATCAAGGATCTGATCAATCTCTTGCTCGCGCCAAACATAAAAGGCCCCTTCTTTTTTCTCGACTTTTTCGCCAGAATTTTGATGCTGAGAAACCTCCTCTGGATCCGCACTGTCCGCATCTTCCGCTGAGTAAAAACCTCCACCTTTGTCTGTCATATCGCGCAAAACATATTCAAAAATTTCACGCACAACCTGCGCATCTTGGGGCTTCTGAGCAACCTGAAAACTTTCCAAATACGCTTTGCTCAAAAGCGCTTGGTCATAAAGCATTTTCTCAAAATGTGGGACCTGCCATTCGGCATCCGTCGAGTAACGATGAAACCCTCCGCCTAAAAAGTCGTAAATTCCACCTTCTCTCATCTTGTCCAGCGTCACACTGACCATGTCCTGAGCTGAGGAGTCGCCAAATCGCTGAGCATAACGCAATAAAAAAGAAAGGGTATGCCCCATGGGAAATTTAGGGGCCGCTCCAAACCCACCATTCTGCGCATCATAATTGGATTGCAGTTGACGATAAGCAATTTTGAAAAGTCCTTCATCGATCTTTTCATCAGCTGCAGGTTCTCTGGCCCCACGGTCTTTGAGCGCTGAAGTGATGGATTCTCCTGACTGCAAAACCTGATCGCGCTGTGTTTCCCAGCTCTGATGAATGCCCATCAGCAACTCTTTAAATCCCGGAGCGCCCCATCGCGCGGTAGGAGGGAAATACGTTCCGCCGTAAAAAGGCTTCCGCTCCGGCGTTAAAAAAACCGAAAGGGGCCAACCGCCGCTTCCGGTCATCGCGGTCACGACACTCATGTAGACTCCGTCGATGTCCGGACGTTCTTCGCGGTCCACTTTGATCGATACAAAATACTGATTTAAAACCTGTGCAATTTCAGCACTTTCAAACGACTCTCTTTCCATGACATGGCACCAATGGCATGTCGAATATCCAATTGATAGGAAAATTGGTTTATTTTCTTTTTGGGCCTTGGCAAACGCCTCCTCGCCCCAGGGATACCAATCAACGGGATTGTGCGCGTGCTGTAAAAGATAAGGACTTTTTTCATGGAGCAAACGATTTGCGGTCACGGCTTGTGATTCCATTCTTTCTAAAAACTCATCAGCCAACAAAACAGGTATTGTCACGACACTGTTTATGACGATGAAAGAGATAACGATTTTTTGCAGTCCAGCGATACACATGAGGTCCTATCACTCCTGCTCCCGGGAAATAAAAAATGGGGATCAATGGATACAACATTGGCATCATGAAACAGATCCGACGAAAAACATCAAAGCCACCATACAACGTCCCATCCGCCTCAATGAGGTGAAGCTGGCTATGAGCGATCTCCTTGGTCAGTTGAGGATGAATGACTTTTAGATTTTCGTACCGGTGATAGTCGACAAAAAATAATTTATCAAAGAGGTCCATGATTTGCAATTGATGTACACTTTGCTGGCAGAATTGGCATTGGCCATCATAGATGATCCGCGCACGCGGCGCATGCCGATAAAAGACCCTCTTCTTCTCAATCCAATCAAGCACACGATCAGGGTTGATAAAGAGCAACAGTTGCGCTGGAAAAAGAAAAAAGAAAATGGCAGGGACATCCAGGGTCAAAATCAAAAGGATATGAAAAAGAACTCCAAAATAAATCCCCGATATTCTGGTGCGAGGGTTAAACAAAAGGAAGACCATCGAAAGCTCGAGCACAATGATGGCAATCCCTAATCCATAACAAAATCCAGGATGAGCGGCCATCAGTTCTTTGAGCATAAAATTTTTTGTGACCCCTTGGGGAGGATAATTCATGAGGTAATACATCGGATTACCACTCAACCAATTTCCCGCGGGAAAAATTTTATAAAGAGCGGTATAAAAATACGTGAATCCAATCTGTATCTGAAGCAGCCGCTGTAAAAAAAATGGTCGACGACGTTTGTACGCATCAGCAACACCTCGGCGCACGCAATCGATTGAAAAATAATCGCCATGATATGGCGTGACGCACATCAAAAACAAGGTCACCAGAAGAATGTCCCATGTCAAGGCGTGGCCAAGCGCGAAGTGATTCAAGGCGTAAAAATAGTAACAGCAGGCGGTCATCACGATGCAACTGATCTGGGAAAAGAATCCAAGAAAAAAGAAAAACCAAGAAATCAAAAATGTGAGAATAACCAAGGCAACCAGGCTATCCGGGCTCTCTTGCACCCATGCAACAAATCCCGGCGTAAAAAAGTCATAGTTATACGTTTTGAATGCCGTCGAGAAATAGGTATCTTCCGGATGGATCAAGGTGGGAATGACATAAAATCCGACAGTTAAAGCCACCACGATCCGAAAAAGAGACAGGCCAATCGACGGACGTTCTTCTAAAAAAAGTTTGTGCCAAATTCTATTCATGGACAGCATTCCACTCTTTGCATTGATAAACAATTTCTTCCCACCGCTCGTAAGGGTCTTCGACCAATGACGGGTAGTAAACATGTGTTACAAAAAAATCATCAAACCCAGGAAATTTACGCTTAAGGAAATGACAAAAAGATTTCTGATTCGACTCCTCGAGAACCGCACCCATGATCCCTCGATGGATATTGTCAAATCCCACAAATCGTGTCCAGATGACTTGATGCGGATCAATGGGCTGTGGGATTGCATTCTTTACTCCATAAACTTGTGGATAACCAAATTGATCGCCCAAATTGAAAAACATGATCCAGCCCGCTGGAGGAAACAAAAATTTCATTTTAGGGAGAGGTCGATCCACTAAAGGCTCTAAATAGAAATACCGCAAAGATTCATAATGAAAAACGAACATCCAGAGAATGACGAAGATGGTAATAATGATGTTACGTCTGGATTGGAGTGTCATAGAATTTTATTTCTCTGTAAACTTCTCTGTCGAGAAAATTTCAATTCTTGTTCTTGGATCTTTCCAGGCATCGGCAGGAAGTCCAGCCTTATGTGAAGCCAATTGGGAGAGCAATTCTTCGCGTTCCCATCCCCACTCGGTTGCAACCTCCGGCAAAAAAACTCCCTGACGCCCGTCTCGACTCAAAATGACGCCATGCTTGCCCACCTCGATCTCTTCGATGCTTTGAATGGGACGAGGCTGCGACAAAACCGAAACTTCCAGATTGATCTCACTCAGTTCCGACGGATCAACGGGCTTGAACCGTGGATCTTCTGTCGCGGCAGCGATCGCCATGTCTCGCACCGTCAAATGAAGCGGCTGCTCACTGATGATCCGACCAATACATCCTCGCAACTCGTGGGCTTTAGAATAAAGCGTGACAAAAGCACCTTCTTTTTGCAGAAGGCGCGGATCGGTTTCTTCAAATTCTAAAATCCGCCCCGTTCGAACATATTCATCCATGGTCTTTCTGGCAATTTCGAGCAAACGTTTCTTCTGAGCCACGGTCAAGGTCGAGACCCCTTGAAAATTTTCCTTATAAAACACAACCGAGCTATACCCGACGACCTGACTTTTGTCTCCCGTTACATCTCCCGACGTGGCATATTTCAAAACCTCGACGTCCGTCCATCCTCTCTTTTTTGCCAGCAATAATGCAGTTGTGACCGGAACAAACCCACACATTTCCATCTCACCGGTAACACATTTATTCCAAGCTTCTTGGGCCTGCAAATTCTGAATGGCTTGGATGGTTTTTTGGTCCATCGGGCGGGCTTCGCTGTCCGGATGATAATGCGAAAGATCTGTGCTGACGACGATGAGGACATCGTCACGATCTCCGATCCCTTCACTCAGCTTCTGAGCAAAAAGATCCAACACCTGAGGTGTTGTTTGCCCCATCACCACAGGAACAATTTTAAAATCCTTGAAAACTTTCTGGAGAAAGGGAATCTCCACTTCCAAAGAGTGTTCTCTTGCGTAAGCTTGGGGATCAAACACAAACTTCTCATGCTGACCCACTAAATTCTTAGCAAAATCTTCATCGACGGGGACAACGCCTAAAGGTGTGCGAAATCCCCCTTGGGGCCAAATCGAAATGGATTGAAAACGGCTATCATGGCTCGGTGCAAGAATGACTATCGTCTTATAAGGATATCCCCTCACAGCTTTAAAACTGTGCGCTGCCACACCGCCAGAATACATATACCCGGCATGAGGAGCAATCACCATGGCAATGGGCTTATCCGTGGGAGGCAAAGAAGCAGCTTCTAAAAATTGATCGATTTGTGTGGAGAGTTTCGTTGGATCTGAGGGATAGAATTGACCACTGACGTTCGGTTCTTTGATCGGATTTCCAAAACTGAATGTGGACATAGACACCATCACCATTGTTATGAAAATCATAAAAAGGGAACGCCTCATGGCGGAGATCCTTTTTCTTCATCAGAGACAAAAAAACGATCCAAACTCCATTGACTTGTCTTCTCAAAACGCAACAACATCAAAATTACAAATAACAATAGGGTGCTGTCCAAGACGAAAACACCCGGTAAAGGCACCGAAATCCATTCTCCAAAACATCCGCACTTGCTCAAATCCAGCCCCCTGATCATGGCCTGCCCCACAATGATCAAGAATCCCGCGAACAAAACACAAAATCCTTGCAAGACCGGTTTCAACCAAAGACCCAACACCAAGAACAACCCCAAAAAAAGTTCAATCCAGGGAAGCGTTCGGGCAACAATCTCTTCGAAAAACGCAGGGAACACCTGATAGCCATGAACCACATAAAGAAAATTTTGATAATGGCTCAAGAGCTTCTCAACAGCAACCAACACAAAAAACAATCCGATGACAACACGACAAAAAACAAATGCATTCAAAACATTTTTCATGGTGATATCTCGCCTTTTTAAAAAATTACTTCTGAGAAAACCGTTCATCTAAAAACTTCTTCAACGCATCTTTCCCGACAATCATTTGAGAATCCACAAAGTATGTTGGTGTTGATTTAACACCTTTTTTTCTGCCTTCAGCCTGCTCTTTCACAATGACATCTTCTGTTTTTTCTTCTTCGATACATTTCTGTAATTTGGCAATATCAATTCCAACGGATTGAGCCATACTGTCAAATACAGGCCGAGCATCAGCGAGCTTTTCCCATTGTTGCTGTTGATCAATCAACAAATCATGAAATGGCCAGAATCGGCCTTGGACAGAAGCGCATTGCGCATAACGAGTACTCATCATGGCATGACGATGCATATTATAAAGAGGGAAGAATCTCAACTGCACATAAAGATCCTTGGGGTGCTGTTCCAAATAAATTCTTAACAATTTCGCACCTTCGGCACAGGCAGGACACTGAAAATCAATATATTCTTCAATCTTAATGGCCGCGTGAGGATTTCCTTTAGCTCTAGTGTGGGCGGGATTGAGGGTCAGTGAAGCTCCTCGAGAATCGAGCCAAAATTTTGCGGTAATCACGACACCAGCTACTAAAATTACCAGGATCAACGAAAAACATTGTTTTGATTTTTGCACCATAAAGTCTCCTTTTTCCAATGAATCAAATCTCGCCACTTCTATAACCCTAATAAGACGAGATATTTTAACACAAAAGGAAAAAGGATAAAACTAAACTATACTTTATATCTGAGGGCCAGCTTTTTCGAGGAATTTCCCGTGAGGAGTGTCTGTATACTTCTTAAAATTTTCCTGAAACATTTTAGCTAACTTTTGAGCTGTCAGGTCATACTCCTCTGGATTTGGCCAACTTTTGCGAGGATTTAGTAATTCCTGGGACAGCCCAGAAACCGCTTTGGGAATTTGTAAATTGAAAATGGGCATCGTCTCAAATTCAGCCTTATCGAGAATCCCATCAAAAATTGCATCGACAATCCTTCGATTTTCAATCAAAGGAATACGGTGGCCAACGCCATATTTCCCAGCGACCCATCCCGTGTTGATCAAATACGCGTCCGCATCATATTCATCCATCTTTTTCCCAAGAATCTCGCCATACTTTGTTGGGTGCAACAGCAAAAAGGCCTTGCCAAAACATGCGGAAAATGTGGCCGTTGGCTCAGTAACTCCTAATTCTGTACCCGCAACCTTGGCGGTATACCCACTCAAATAATGATACATCGCCTGCTCTTTGGTCAATTTTGCAACCGGCGGCAAAACACCAAAAGCATCGCACGTTAAAAAAATGATTTTGTTCGCATGCCCACCTTTAGAAACTGGCTTAACGATATTCTGGATATGATCAATAGGATACGAAACTCTCGAATTCTCAGTTTTTCTCTTCGAAGAAAAATCCACATGGCCCGTCGAGTCCACTTCGACATTTTCAAGTAATGCGTTACGCTTGATGGCTCGGTAAATATCAGGCTCGCGCTCTGGGGTGAGACCAATGCATTTGGCGTAACATCCACCCTCAAGATTAAAAACACCATCTTTATCCCAACCGTGTTCGTCGTCGCCAATCAACTTTCGTTTAGGATCCGTCGAGAGGGTTGTTTTTCCTGTCCCCGAAAGACCAAAAAACAAAGC
>JANLHA010000357.1 GCA_024653845.1 Candidatus Omnitrophota bacterium
CAAAAAGCAGTAGAAGTAAATAGTAGCAGAAGTGAAGTCGAAGTTAGTAGAGATGAAGTTGCAGAAAATGAAGAAGAAGCAGTTCATACTGTAACAGCAGTTGAAGTGGTAGTTAGCCGTAGAAGCACTCGTTCTTTGAATCAAGCTGGTCGTCAGCATACAGGTTATTATGTTCCTTATGCCATGATGCATTTAGGATGGCCTCGGTCATTCTTTGGCAGTTTCTATGGAATGTTTGCCTGGTTGATGGGCGGTTTGGTTCAGTTTGTGTATTATGTTGTAGGGTTGTTTGCTGGAATATTTGCTCTTGGTCAAGGTGCAATGAGTTCTGTGCCTGGTGCAAGCGCAAATACAGTTCCTGAAGTGCAGTTAGTGCGACCGATTACTTCCCGAAGAGGGGAGAAAAGAGGTCAAGCTCGATTGATGAACTTAGTCATTCGAGATACTGTAACAGCTGTAGGAAGTCGTAGTAGAGGTTATCGTTCTGTAAGAAGCGTTCGTCGTGCTTCAGGTCGTCGCAGCTCTGGTCGGTCTGGAAACGGATCTGCAAGAGCGGATGCGGAATCTGAAGGGGATGCTTCGGATAGTCGAAGTGAAGGTGAAGTTGTTGGGCCTAGTTCTGCCAGTGTGGCGAAAGCTGTATTGGTAGGTTCTGGTACTGTGAATGCTGTGGATGCGAGATTCGCATCGAATCGCTCTGTTGTAACAACTGAAGTTTTGAAGTCTGACGCTCGTCGAGTTCCTGTAGTGCGCGTGAATGGTGTAGAAGGTGCGCGAGCAGAAAGAAGAAGAGCGTCAATTAAGGTTCTTGGACTGCGTCTTGAAGTGAGATTCATGCGAAGAGCGCAAGCCAAGAATACTCTCTTAGGTGGAGTTTCCTCTGAAGGTTCTCGAGGTGCGAATGAAAGAGGAAATGGAAATCTGGGAGTTCGTGCTTTAAGTGGTGTAAGAAGTCTACGATCTTCAAGGATTCCTCAAAAGTCAAGATCAGCTTCTCAGGTGCCTGGATTGCGTCAAGAAAGACTCGCGATTCGGGCTCGTCGTGTTTCCCTCTCAAATAGTCATCGTTTAATCACCCTGCGTAAATTACGTTATACCCAATCTATTCGTGCACCTAATCAATCAACTCAACACAACCAAGGAGGTTTGTCATGGTTACCATCAACACATACCGACAACCAAGAGTTACCAGCGATCTTCAGATCAAGTATCTCCTCGAAGTTCCAAAATGCGACTGCCTCTTCACGTCAACCATCGACCGCAAGAACGGCAGAACCAAAATCTTCCTCATCTTCCACGACAACGGTAAAATCTATACCCGTTATGGCCTTAAGGGCACCTGGATTGAACTCCGTAACCGAGATGAGCATCACGAGATTCGTCAGCTCGTTCTTCAAGCCATTCGTAACAAGAGTGTTCCCTGTTACAAGACGGCCAGCCTCGATCTCCTCAAATAGCTTCTTCTCCCGAGGTGTCTTCGTAGTATCAACCTTCTTCTTCGTTCCATCTGTAGCGTTTGCTTCCACAGCATCTTCGATCGGTTACGGAGTCTTAGGGCTTATCTTCATGGGTCTCTTGGCGGCTCCAGTGATTCTTGTCCTGGTTTTCGCTTTGAAGAACCCTAAGAGATTTTTCTTCGGAATACTCTCCTTGGTCTTTGCGCCGATCATTCTGCCCTTCAAGGGTGCCAGAAGATTGGTGCAGGGGGTCTCTGCAGACCGAGATCATCCATTCATGAGAGTGATGGCCTTGGTTACCTTGATTTTCATTGGACCATCCTTGATTCTCGGGCCGCATTACGCCTTGGCTCAAGAAAGTCAAAGAACAGCCGCAGAGGTCAATGCTCCAGCTGATCGAGCTGATCAAAATCGTGGAACAAGCACACAGAACGCTAATCCTACAGCCGCTCCGGTGGTGATCCCTGACATGGTGGGTGAATCCATGCTCGGGAATATTGTGAAACGCGGGGAACAGGTGAACCTGAAAACCCTAGAAAACGCCATTCAAAAAGCTAAAGCCCAAAGCCGTAAGCCATATGTCTTAAGAGTGGACCCCGATGAGAATTTGAAAAATAATGCATATCTCATCGGACGCAATCACAAGGGGCAAGTGGTCAGAGTTGGTCTTACGGCAAAAGGCAAGGTCATGGCCGTGGTCAATCCTCGAGATGAAAGAAAGCATAAGAAGTTAGAAGCTCAAGAATTGGTCTTGATGGTCGCTCCAGAAGACATGGCTTCAGAAGGAAAAGTGAAATCCTTGTTGGACAAATTCATTCAGCGTTTTGCGCAGGCAGATGTGGCTGCGGTTGATTCCAATAAAATGGAAATTCTTCCTGTCATTACTGTGCGCGGCCCTCTCGCAGACTTGACGCAAGCACAAAATCAAGTCGAAAAAGATTGGGAACAAAATGCTGAGAAAGAATTTACCGGAAAAGAAGGGGAGCATCTCTACTATGAAGAAGCTCCTCAAAAGAATTTGAGCACGAAGTTCTACACCGAACCTAGAACTCAACAATTGCTCATTGCTATTCCTCAGTCCCGTGTTGGCGTTCGCACACCGGTTGACGGTGAAATCACCGCTAGAGGAGATCGTCAATTGACCATCTCGGGCCAAGAACAGGGGACCCGATTCGAATTGACGTTTGATCATTTGGGTAAAATTCCTGAACATTTGCAAAGAGGTCGAACAGTGGCAGCGGGAGACGTGGTGGCCTTGTCCGGAAGAGTGGACGAAAATCTTTCTCTCGCCTTCGTTCAATTGAAAGTCAATGGCAGACTTATGGCCTTAGCCATGCCTGCCCAAACGGTGACGAAAGACGATCCTAAAGAAAAAGTTCGTCAATCCATTTACATCGGCTTGGGCAAAATGTTCCAGATCGGGGTTGCCAAAACCGCGATCCAAGAAAAGATCGACGAGGCCAAAGAAAAAATCAAAGATTTGGAAGAAGACGTCAAGAAGTTGAAGCAAAAGCTTGAAGGTTTGAAGAATCGAAAGAAAGAAGAGCGCAAGGCCATCAGCGGAGTTATTGAGAATGCTATTCAATTGGCCGAAGTTTCTTTAGATGATGCCATTGCTGAACAACAAAAATTATTGGCTCAACTTGCCGCGCAAGGCAATGGTCCGAAATTGAACTTGGCTGCTCAGTGGGGCCCTGCTCAACCATTAGCGATTTTGCCGTATGAAATTCCTTATAAGATCGGAGATCAATATGTCAACGTCTTCTTATCTGTCGACGGTGGAGACGCAGGGATGGTCTTGAATGCTTTGACAGCGGGAATGAGCATTCCTGATGTGTATTCTGCATTCAGCAGCGGCATGCCGGTGACGGGGGCTTTGGGGACAATTTTCGTCTTAGATACCATTGTCAATTTGTTAGATACCTTTATCTTGCGTAGCTATGGTTGGCCGCAAGAAGGCGGAACATTTAAAGTTTCGACAGAGTTTTTCTTACATCCGGAACGCGCGATTATCGACATGATCTATTTCTATCCCACCAATGGAGTGCAAGATGAGATTTCTTTAGGAAGCGTTATGCCTGCAAAGATTTTGGCTGATACCCTCGACATCCTCTTTTGGGATGGTCTTCCAATTTTAGGGCCATTGACCAAGAGATCTGACCGCACGGTCATGCAGGGTAATGAATATGTTGGATATTATCATTTTGGTCAACCCGAAAATGACTTCTTGGATGAGGCCATTCATAACAAAGATCCATTCCGATTCATTTATATTGTTGCCCGCGGAGAAGACAAAGACCAAAAAGGCAGTAAAGTCATGGTTCCTGTTGGAATCGAAGGTCGACAGCTCCCGGCTGATGAGTTTGTATTTGGGTATCGCGTAGATCTTCAGGGTGAACCGGATTTCTTCGCAAAAGAATTCAAAGGCGCCCAAACCCCGGAGGCGTTGCTTGCGGCCATTCGAGCCAAAACGCAAATTGATCCGCAGCTTCCAGCCCCGATTTTGTCGTTGAATAAATTACTCGAAGATCGAGAATTATATAAATTTATTGCGCCGACGGTACAAGATTCTCTGGAAGTTCGTACCATCGTAGAAGAAGTTAAGAGCGGCAACTTATTCAGATTGAAACGCTTGAATCGACTTTTAATCGAGTCGCATTTTGCAAAACAAGCGCCTAAAATGGAAGAACGTAAAAGAGATCCTAAGGATATGATTAAAGAGGTTTTCCGTGCTCGACGATTCCCGCGAGATGTGGAAACTGGAAAGATTTTGACCGAAGATTTCTTTAAGGCTAAAGGCGGTGGATTGTGGATGGAGCCTAGCCAAACATACATCGTTCCAGCATTGACCTCTTTTGAATCGTTGCGTGAACGACACGAATTGCTCGAAGGAAAAGAAAAGTTAAGCCTCGATCAAGCCATCGAAGGACACATTGTACGCTCATTCTTGACCCATCCTCTGACGGGGCAAATCCTTCCGAATGGAAGATTCTTCGAAATTTTCCCAGGATTGTGCATTGATCCTAAACACAAGTTGCCTTATACCCGCAAAGGCATGACGATTTTTGGTGACCAGCCGTCTGAAGCCCCGGTTGATGTTTGCCGTCCGCTAGGTCGCGATATGGCCGGAAACCGAATTTATCCTGTGATAAATTATACCCTCCCTGCGGTGCAGGGCAATTATTGGATGTGGGTCAAAGATGAAGGTGTGGCGCACTTAGTCATTTTCAATTCGGATACCGGCGTCTATCAAGAGACAAAAATCATTGAAAATGCCGAACAGTTGGCCAAGTGGCGCAAAGCTGAGCGAAAAATTGGCGACATCATCAAAGACAAAGGCATTAAAGAATTGACTGTTACCTATCCCGCCGAAGATTTGAAGAAACCTTTGCCGAACAATCTTTCTGTGGTTCATATCAGTGATCACATGATCGGCTTTATCGTCGAGAAACCCGCGAAATTTCCGCGAGCCCAAATTGCTGTCAAGAAGGGAGCTATCGACATTTATACCAAAGAACAATTGAAGCAATACAAATTTAGATCGTTTAGAACGGGAGAATCTGTTGAGTTATCTGTTATGGATCCGGAAAATCCCAATGTGGTCTTGGGTGGAACTCGTACATTTGGGCCTGCTGACGGAGATTTCGTTATCAGTGGACCTGGCGTTGGACCCGAGGAAGTTGGAGTCATTACCTGGGGCGTTAATGGATTCAATGTTGAAAAAGAAATCGAAAAAGATGAAGCCGAAGCCGGTTTTGAACGTGTCGAGGGCACAGGCGTTGAGACCATTACCGACGAAAAGGCCAATATGCCTCCAACGACGGAACATGAAGAATTCGTTTATCCTGACCGATCTGAAATTTTGGAAGTTCCGGAAGATCAAGAAATCACGGTTGAAGGATTCCGAGGATTCTTAACAAACAGTGCTGGGATAACCATTAGTGAAGAGTTGAATGCAAGCTTGAATGAGATGAAGGATAAGCGTGAAGAATTGGCGCCACTCGACGATATGGTGATTGCGCTGAAAGCTCAAGTCCAAAACATGCAAGGTCGAGTTGCAGCTTTGGAAGTTAGTCGAGGAAAAACCACATTTGCGGCCGAAGCCCGGGCGATGAATTCATTGCTCAGAAATTCTGCGGAGCAAGATAAGGAAATGGATGCGATGAAATTCTTGGAACAAAAGTTGATGACCATCGCTGGTGGAGAAGAGGAATTCAAAAAATTGTTAAAGAAAGTTCACGATAGCAAAGATCCGAAAAAAGCGTTGTTGAAAGAATTTGAAAAGAAAATGCAGGCTATTGAGTTTGCGAATGACGATGCAGTGAGTTTCTTAAAGAAACGCCTTGATCAGATTCGTGATGCCATTGAGAAATTAGAGGCTGTTCGAGATGGTAAATCATTGCTTGCTCATTATCGAATGGTCCCCGAAGGCAAGACAATCCAAGACGCGAAAGATTTCTTCAATGAGGACCGTGAGAAAGCAAGGGTAGCTCTTGTGGAGCTGGAAAGACAGCGCGATGAGTCAGACTTTGCAAAGGTCCTTTACAGCCAAGATCAGATTGCCGAAGGTAAGATTTATTTTGAGACAGACGATCAAGAATCCGAATTTTATTTGGATGAGAATGATCAGCCGATTGTCATGGGCAGCTTGGCTCGTTCCGACGCCGCTGTTAAGTTTTGGGAACGCGAGAAAGTGACTGCGGCAGGAAATCCGGAATGGTTAGTCTTTGTAGAAAACATGTTGAATCATCAAAGAGAATGGCAGACACAGAAACAATCCGAACACGCTCGATTGATTGCAGATGAAAATGCATACGAAGCGCCTTTTGAGTCTCCGCAAGCCATTGTTGCCGAAAAAATTAGACTTACAAAAGAGCGGATTCGATTGCGAGGAATTGACCTCGATCTTCTTAATAGGGCTGCAGAAATTAATCTCCCGAATGTCGATCAATTGGACTTCATTCCGCTCGCTCGCAAAAATGGCGATGACCCCGAGGTCGTTCATACCATTGCTGAGACCCGAGATTATTGGGAACGAGATGACAAAGATTCAACTCAAAAAGAAAAAATGAGTTACTTAGCTCGGATCGAAGCCAGCGTGACGTATCTGCAATCCGCAATTGATGCCGGATTGATCAGCGATACCACGGCCCGATTGTTTGCCGAGCGAATTGCGATTCTTCGACGCATTTCCAATCCGAGCGCTTCAACTGATTATTATCGTCAACATGCTAAATCTGAAATCGATCAAGATGAAGCCTTCCAACAAGGTAATCCCAATAATGAATCGATTGATCACGTGGTCGAACGCAAGCTCGCCGCTCGGCAAGCTGAGAAAGATATTTACGAAGATTTGTTGAAGAACACGGAAGTTTTGCAAGGTTTGGGTTCAGGCTTCCTCAAACCCAATGCGGATGAGGCTGTTAAAGCCTTGTTGGATTTTGAACATCAACAAACTTTAGCTGCGATCGATGCAGTGTTCAGCCGTCATGGGTTAGGTCCTAACAATCCGACGATGAATATAGTCAAAGAAGATATGGGAGATTTGAACCGTTCCCAGATGGATAGAGCCCAAGAAGAACGTATCATCGCCATTGCCAAGAATGAGCGGGACGCCTTGCGAGAAGAGCTTAGGAAATTGTTGACTCTGCGTGTGGAATTGGCCCGCAAGTATGACGCGATCGTAGAATGGCTCTTGATCAATGTGTCCCTCATAGGGCTCAATGAGTATAACAGCTTGCAAGTTAAAGAATACATCCGTCGGTTGAGTTTTGCTCCACCGTCGGTTTTGGTGGTTGGTTCCACCGCGTATATCACTCGTGAAAATCGTACTGTCGTCAATGGTCAACCGGTCACAGTGACAGAGACAAAGGCAAGCGAAATGGTGTCAGTGAATGATTTGGATCTGAAAGCTTTTGGCGAAGGCATCATTCGAAATGGAAAAGATGGGCTCGAAGGAACGCAACAATTGGCCGTTCGTGTCAAAGGGGCCGATTGGTATGTGGGAAGCATCACCCCTGCCAATGCTCCAGGATTTGGTCAAAGATATTTTGTTGCCTCGATCGATACCAGCTCAGAATCAGAAATTGAGATTTTAAATACCGTCACCAGCGGTGTCATCGTCACGGCTCAAAACAAACAAATTCCTGACTTTGACAAAGACGGTAAGCCGCAACTCGACGAGGATGGAGAGTTGAAGGTTGAAGACAAACCTGTCAAGACGCGCACCTTGGTGTTTATGGATCGAGTGGGTGTCTGTGGTGAAAATCTCTGCGGTAGCATCGCCGGGTTGCTTAAATATAACGTCAATAATAAAGATAACGTTCAAGCTCTTTCCGGAGCCATCAACTGGAACGTGACGGACCGAATTGATGCGATGTTTGAAATGGGCGCGATCCGAGCGCAAGGTGAAGTTGAGCTCAAAGATGGTAAAGTCGTTGATACTTTAACAGGTCGAGAGATCCCTGTTAAACATATTCGTCATACCGCCGAAGACAAAGCCAACTTCCAAAAAATGACGGTGGAAGTCAAGTTGAATGGCGAAGCCAAGAAAGGCACGGATGGGGAAACAGCGATTGGATCCATCGGTCGAGACGCGGTTGATAATAGCATTGCGGGTTCTCAAGAAGACATTTTAGCGGAAGCGGGAGCGAGAAGTCAGCGTGGTATTGTTCGTATCCAATTGACCAACAGCATTGTGGATATCAAAGAAGGGGCTGCTTTCAGTCCGAAGGTGCTCGATAAGAAAACCAATGCCTCTGCGGGTGTTGCTGTTACGGAAAATATTGAATTGAGAGGATTCTATCAAAAACGAGAAGATATTCATACGGGCGGCACGGGGGTTCAATGGACTTATAAGAATGTGGGCATCTATACCGGCATGCAATACAACCCGATTTCCAAAAGCTGGGAATTGGCGGTCAATGCCTCAGTCAACGTCACGGATGACACGACGGCTTATGTTGGAATGACTGGCCAAAACGTCACGTTGGGTGCTCAACAGACATTGCTTAAACTTGAGCAAGCTAAGAAATCTCCTGTGGATGAAAACGGATTGATGATCGCACGCGATGCCACCTATGTTCTTCCAGTCTTTAAGCATATTCTTCCTCAAGAGTTGGATCGAAGAATGAAGGTTGGACAGCTCCAGATGAAACTCAATGTCGGTGAGGATTTCTATATCTTGCGATATTCGGTCACTCCGGATGGTGAAATTTTAAGCTATGGTTGGAGAGCCGATCAGAGAAAATTGAATGCATTGACAAACGCTAAAGTCGCTGGGCAAATGTTCTTCTTCGATGGCAAGCTATCCAAAACCATCCCTCAATCGGTGTTGAGCCAAGGTCGAGCGTTGGGTCAAATCCCTCCCGAAGAACTTGACGCAGCTAAGATTAAATATGATCCTGTTAAAGATGAATACTATGTGATGGTTCTTTATAAGGGCCGCATGATTAGACAGCCTTTGGGTTCTGCCGAAACCATGGTCGTCTTGCCTGCAGAACTCGAAACCATGAAGGTCGTCGATGGGGTCCAAAAATTGACAGAAGCCGAAATTGCGGCCTTGCAAGCAGACGTCAAGAAAATGAAGGAAGAACTCACCAAGGCCAAAGAAGAGCTCGTTAAGTTGCAAGCCGAAGAGGCCAAAGCCAAGGCAGCCGAAGGAAAACAAGGTGTGGCTCAAGCCGAAACACCTAAAGCCCCTATCGATGTGATGAAGGCTGGATGGAAAGAATTGGCCGAGGCTGACCGATATTTCAAATTCTTCCGAGATCAAGCCAATCGAAAAACCGGATTCTCGAAGAGCTTCTACGGAGATGACAATGATCTGTTTACCAGAACAGCCGCGGTTACGTACGACATGGCGTTGCGAGTTATTGGAGACAGTATTCAGGGCGAAACGATTTTAGGAACTTATGGCCGCAACCGCACTCAAGCGCAAGGAGAAGATGCGCCGATGACCACCAATCCAAATTATAATCCTGCGCGAGGGGTCTTTAGCAATATCCGTATCAAAGAATTGGTGGGAGAGTGGTGGAATTCATTTGATTTGGCTGTTCATGCCGGGCCCAACGCATGGCTAGGTTTAGGCGCAGTGCAAGAATACACTCGCGATCGCGATGAATCTGAACTCACCATTGCCAAGGAACGAGCGGACTTCTTGATGAAGTTGCAAAACAAAGATGGTGGCATCCGAATGGGACCCAAAGAACAATATCACTCTGAAGGAAATGATTTCTTCTGGCGATTAAAGTCTACAGAAAACAACATGAGCGCTTTATATTTCTTTGATGCCTTGTATCAGATCACAGGGGATGTCAAATATAAGAAAGTGGCTGATCGAATTTATATCTACATTAGAGATAAGATGTTTGATCCCGCAGAACACATCTTCCGACGAGGTGAAAGAGAAGTCAGCGATGGCAACTGGCAAGTTGATTCGCATGAGAATTTTGCAACAGACGCTACGAACTGGGCACCGCTGGAACGTATGTTGAATGACCCATTCTTTGGAAATACTCGAACAGAGCGATTGGAAGAATTCGAAAGAATCATCCGTTCGACATTAGCTCGTACCGGTGTTTATAACAAAGAAGGAAAATTGTTGGGTGTGGATTATTCAACGATTCGTTCCGAAGGCAATCGTGTGATTTCGATCGAATGGAGTTCGCAGTTCGCCTTAAGGATGTTAAGAGTCGCGCAAGAGTATGGTGCGATCGGTGAAAAAGAAAAAGCCGAAGAGTATTTGAAGATGTACCACGAGCTGGTTGAGAACTTGAAGCCATATTTCGATCAAGACAAAGGCGTTGCTCCTTATGCAGTTTATCCCGACGGACGCGTAGCGGAAGTGGATACTGGACACGGATGGACCACGGCTACGGCTTCTGCAGCGGTGGCGAGTACGTACTACGGATTTGCCGTGAGCGGATTTGATCCATTGTTGGTCGGCGGCTCTCTGCAGCAGGGCGGTGTTAACCCATTTGTTTTGGATGTTGGCGTGGCTGCCGTCGGAGTGAAGGTCACAGAGAAAGAAGCTGCCGCGACTTCACCTGTGGCTAAACTTGCAGCAACAATCCGCGCGACCGAAGGCCAAATCAGAGATAACGAAACTCAGCTCAACCTCCAAGAGGTGATCAAGAATCAACCTGCAGGAAAAGAAATCAGTTTGGCCAGCCAATACCCTGCAGTCGTTGAAGGTAATCTCCCGACGATGAAACGGTTGTTGGAGTATCAAGAATCGTATGGGTTCGTTACCATTGTGGGCGTTGGCATCATTCCTTTGACCGAAGAATTGTTGCAACGCTGGACCAATGAACGATTGGACGACGGAACCATCAACGGTTATCCAACCGGCATCCCTGACTTGGAAGAAGGCAAAGAGATTTATCGTTTAAATGTTCAGGGCATTGATATGGGTGGCATCAAAAATGCCAAAGGTATCATCACGATGGGATTAAAGGGTAAGGCGCTTTTGGAAAAAGTCCGAGGCAATAAAGTTGCCGTTCCATACAAAGATGGAACGGTTTATGTGGAGGGAGAGGACATTTTGAGTCGAGAACCCCAAGTCGGGGCCGTTGGATTTGCGGGTTGGGACGTCAACTTCATCTACAAGGATGCTAACGGCAAAGAGCAGAAAGGATCTGTCAGGGTTGAACGAAGACGAGATGGAGTCTTCCAGCAATGGACGTTGTCCATGATGCAAGAAGAGGCTTTGCCATTTGCAGGTCGCTTCCTCGACATCACGAAAGCATGGAGAGTTGCTGTGGATATTCCAGAAGCCTTGAAAAATAGATTCTTGAGAGTGTTGGTGACCGAAGAAGATCGTCGGACCATGGAAGATCTGAGACGATTCTTCCAAGGTAAACCTTTGAAGGGGAATCAGCCAGCACCTGCGAAAAAAGGCACCGAAAAAGCGCCGAAGAAAGATGATGTGGATATTGATAAGAAAACGAGGGACTTCTTCAAGGGTCCTAAGCGGCCGAAATTCAATTACAACTGGCAAAATCGTAATATCGAAGGTATGCCAGCATATCAGCATCAGCCGTTACCCATCTTGCCAGAACCAGTCATGCCACTTCCTGTGCTTCCTCAACCCAAGCCTTCGATTGGCGGATTTGTACTGAGCTTCTTCGTCGGCACTGCTCATGCTCAGGAAGTTCCTGCCGCAGCTCCTGCGATCCCCAGTGCAAACGCGGTTAAGGAAGATGTCTTGACCCAAGATGATGAAGAGCAAGATCTTCGAGAGAGAGAATATGTTAGAGACTTGATGGCACCTTTGTTGAAAGCCTTGCATGGGGAAGGGTTGACACATGAGTTCAACTACGCTGGCGGACAAATCCACAATATCAACTGGCCACTTTATCAAGAATATAAGAAAGCCAAACGCATCCGCTCCGGACATGTTCCTTATCGGGATGGCCATTTCTTATATTATCGCGATGTGAACGCCAATCAGAAATTTGATGATGGTCCAGAAAAAGCCGAAGCGTTTGAATATGGCCAGCAGCCAGCGGGATATCAAAAATTGTATGGCGAAGTTTTTGTACCAGAAGAGTTGGTCAAATACGAAGGACTTCAGGAACAGGTGCAGGCTTATCAAGACCGCATCGAAATGTTGCAAGCCAAGGGCTCGGCCAGCGATGCCAATGAAATTCAAGTCTTGACCCAAAAGCAACAAGAAGCTCGTGCCGCGGCGAAAAAGATCGAGGAGGAGTTCAAGCAAAAGAATTTCAGATTTTATTGGGTTCAGCCAAAAGAAATTGGAAGTTTCATGAGCGAGATTTTCTTGTCAAGCCACTTCCTGGTGATCCGTCGTGATGGGACTACTGAAGAAATCGATATTCAGTCGTTGAAAGACCCAATTGTCTACGAAACGGTTCGTCAAGAGGCGAAAGTCATCTTGCGTTTTGGCATTGGCAAGCAAGCTCCGGCGAGCATCTGGTTAACCAGAAAATTTGCTGACGCCATTGCCGTTCAACACGGAACGGAAAGCCAAGGCGAAGAAGTTTACGAACTTGATGATTTCATTGAAAAGATCCATTACAAAGAATCCCGCACCGCTGACGAACTCATTGATCAAGTGTTGGCCAAGCGCAAAATTGCTCCTATCGCCGTTAATATGGAAGCCCGTCGAGTCATGTTGGACGTTTCTCGTGAAATGCAAGCCACCCATTTGGCTCAGCACATCGCGGCGGTAGAAGCGGAGATCGCCAGCTTGGCCAATGCGAAAGCTGAAAAACCAACATATCCTGTTATCAATTCGAAGTCATTCTGGGGATTTGATTATCTGCCCTTTGGAAAATATGGTCATTTCCGCAATGGTGCAAATTGGGAAGCTTGGCTTTCTGATCTTTATCTGATGAAGGCCATGGGATTCCATACGATCCGCACTCCGGTCATCACCTCAGAATCTTTCTTGAATCGGCTCAAAGATTTGGGCTTGTCCGTGACCGTGGTGGTTCCTTATGAAGAGAAAAAGAACATTCCTGAGCCTATCGATTTGAAGAGCGGAAGTTTCGAAACGTGGTTGAATCAATTTGGCGTCCATTCTCAAATCATCGGTGTTGAATTTATCCAGGGGGATGCCACCGACGAGGAATGGGCCAAAGTTGTGCAAGACGCCACCCAAAAGGTCCAAAAGAAGAACGCAGCTTTGAGAGTTAGTGTCATGAGTGAACGCATGCCATCATCTGATTTCTTGCAAGGTGATGTGATGAAAGCGGTCGACATGGTTGGCGTCAAAATTTCTACCGTGACTGAAGCCGAAGCCATTTTAGGAAAGAACGGAAAAATCAGCGCCCTGCCATCGACGAAGAAGCTTTATCTTTGGGTTGGTGTTCCAGCCATTGATCCCCTTATTTCCAACTTGATTGATGAACGCCGACAAGCCGAAACCATTGGCGAGATTGTCAAAGTGATCCAAGCTAATCCGCATTCGAAACTTGCTGGTACAGTGATTCCTTTTGCCGATCAATGGTGGCTGGATGAAACTCCTGGATTCCACGACATCGCAGCTTTGCCTTATATCAAGGGCTTGCCGATGCATCAGGCCTATCCTGAATGGCCTGGCCTCTTCGATGTGGATCGTCAGCCTCGTCAGGCCGCCGTGGTGGTGCAAAACCTCTTGTTGGGAACCAAGTCAGACAAATTTGTTGCGGTGACTCCGACGGCAGAAGAGAAAAAGAAAGACTTGCAAGCTCAATTGCAAAGCTTGAAGCAACAGCAAGAAACCTTGAAAGAATTAGCCGAGAAAACTAAAGAAATCGAAGCCCTCCGTGCCCAATTGGAAGTTTCGGTGGCCAAAACGGGATTGGTTCGCGAGTTGAATCGACGAGTTCCTTATCAAGGACATGCCTACTCACCGCAGCGCAAAGGTCAATCTTTGGCGGATGGCATCAACTTGGATGATCATATTGAAGACCTTTATATCAAATGGGCCATAGGTGATAACTTTACTCGTCCGTATTTCCCTGTTGTTTCCGAACGATTCTGGAGAACGGCTCGCATTCTCAACATTGACGTCGAGGTCAACATTCCCTGGTATGATCAGCGCTTCCAGTCCGGCCCTGAGATTCGCAATGGCAGCTACATTGAATACCTCAAGTGGCTCGTCGAGCTGGATAAGAAATTCAAGAAAGAATTCAATGGCCGCGGGTTGCCTATTGCTTGGGTGACTTTCGGTAACGAATACAACCTGCATCCGGAATGGTTTGATAATGATTTGAGAAACTGGTCAGAGATTTTGGAGACGGCGGCCCAGAAAACCAAAGAGATTTTCAGGGATCAGATGCCAAACGTGCGAGTGGCCAGTGTCTTGGGTGAAGGCGTTGTCGAAGATGATAATCTGGAAAAAGAAGTCTGGGGTTCAGAAGGGATCAAGAGAATGATTCGCTGGTCACCCAGTGTCGATATTTGGGGCTTCAACACGTATCGTTGGAAGTATTTAGATAACCTTACTCCTCAGGGAACAAGCTTTTTCAAAGAATTGAAAGAAGTTAAAAAAGATCTGGATCCGCTCTTCCAACGTGTTTCCTTCTATATTGCAGAAATCGGTATTCCTGTCTTTGATGGTGATAATAAGGGCGCCTTTGACGAACGAACTCAGGCCCAGCGGCTTGTTTCTATTGATGAGCAAATTGAAAGAAATGCGGCTCCTTGGTTCCTTGGCAAAACTTACATGGAATTCTCCGATGAGTGGGATGGCAGCGCCAAAGGTCAGGGCGGCCAGCAAACTGGCAATCCTTCTTACCAAGACAAGACCACCTTGCCGTTGGACAACTTGCCGGGCGGAGTGAGCTACGAAGAAGGGTTAGGGTTCTTGCGACAAGACCGCACGCCAGGTGAAGCCGCGTTCGTCTTCCAGCAACGTTGGATGGGCAAAGGCACTGCGATTCCAGCCGAAGAAAAAGATCGTCTGGTTGCGTTCTTAAAAGTGGCCTTCGCTCCTGAACAAGCAGACTTGCTGGTCAAACTCGAGAATTTGAAACGTGAAAAATTGCAGTTGGAAATGGATCTTCGTCGTCGAGAATTCGGGCCGTCCCGTTATCGGGTGTTGGAATACCGAGATTATGAAACCAATCGTCTCGAGCGCGTCTTCGGTGTGGATGTGGACATCAACGAAGAAAGAGTTCAGATCAGCGAAGAACCGGGATTGACTGAAATTGTCGGTAAAGGCGTCAAGATCGAAGGAACCTTCGTGGTGGATGCCAATCAGAAAACGCAAGAACTTCCGCTCGGACTTCGACAGCAAGCCAAATTGACCGGTGATGAAAAATTGAAAGTGACCTACTTCTACGGGCCGGATTATCAGATTCTCGACGAGGTTGGTATCAAATCCTACTTTGGTGTGGAAGATGAACTCGCTAACAACCCGTATTTGTCCGATTCTCAAACCCAACAAGACAAGTGGGTGCGCGTTGCGAAATTTGAATATCCTGTGGTAGAGACCGTGCAAGGCCGTTTAAATTTCACCGGTCAAGAATGGTATGACGCGGAAGCAATGCTGCGCACCTCCGTCAATGAATATGAAGATGGCAGAGAACGAGCCAGCTATTATGTGACCGAAGGCGAGGCCGATGCTTTCGAGGCCGCTCGTCGATCTGGATCAAATGAATTGGCTCAACCAAGAACTTTGACGGGATATGATTTCATCACTGTCTTCGTGCCGCAAGAAGCCACACAGGGAAAGATTCAGTTGACCGATGGCAAAACCGTGGTCTCTCTGGAAGCTGATGATCAGCAAGTTGATCTCTGGCATCCTGTAGGCATCAACCAGTTGGGATTGTATCGTGGGGATGAGATTCGACGCAATGTCACTGCGGTTGCCGCGGATGATTTGATCAAGAAGCAAACGATCCGAGTGATTGCCGTTCGGGAATTGGCCAAGAGAGGGCTAGATATCACTCAAGGCGTTCAAGCGCGTATGACCAGCGGCGATCAATGGGTAAATGTTCCTGTCTTGCGCATGGGTGATGGAGTTGCTGATGAAGAAGGACTCGTCGCTAAACGCGCGGTCCGTTCCTATAGCGAACGTGGAGAACGAGCAGACATCGCCTGGCGAGTGGACTGGATTGAGTTGCAAGACGGACGTATGTTGGCTCAGATCGGTTTCCTTAATAAATACGGGTTTGCCAAAGCGTGGAGCGATTTGACGGCTGAAACCGAAAATCCCATTCTTGGCGAATCTCAACGACAAGAACCTTTACTTAGCATTCCTTGGGGCGATGTCGGGTTCTCCATTCACCGCGGTGAAGATGAATATCGCTTGTCTTCCGTTTCTTCCACTTGGACGGATCCGCAAGGAAATGTTTGGAACACATCGATCGCTTTGAATAATCCGTTCCAGCCACTGCATACGACGATGCGATCTTTGAACAGCATTTTGGATCCTCCGTCGTTGCATGTTTATGGTGCTGATTTGAAGATTGCTTACGAAAACGGTGTCAACTGGGTACCTGCAAAAATTGCCAATAACGCTTTCACAAGGGAGCTTTTGCATCCTAAAGTGCGCGAAGTGGTTGACCAGCTTCGTCCTCGAATTGAAGGATTGCTTCGAGCCGAAGGTGTCGCTTCCACCGCTCATCGTATTCCCTCATCGCCACGCATGTTGCGAGATCAGCCAGCTCGATGGGAAATTTCTTATGAAAATGGTAATGTTGCGGAAAGCATCCAAGCTCAAGGAGTGGATTCCGAAATCGATCAAGAAGCCCTGCAAAAGGTTCGACTCTTTGAAAATGGGCAAGAGATCTTTGATTTGGTCAAATCCGATGATTTGACCAAATCTGTTCTTGACGCAATCAACAGTTCTAAAAATGCCACGGGTCTGGTGCCTGTTCTTTATGGTTCGACATTGAAAGATTATGCCCCTGCTCGGTATGTTCGCACCGACGAGGAAGCCGAAGTGATCCGCTTCTTAGTTAAGTCTGGGCATTTGGCAGAAGCTAAAAAAGTTTTGGATTTTTACCGTGCCAAATCTGATGATGGCCGCGAACCGGTTGCCGATTCTTACAATGTGTTAACTGGCAATCCGGGAGTTTATAGCTTGCGTTATGAACAAGAACAGATGAAAGTCGATGTCACGGCTCGCGCCCAATTGGCTATTGCCGAAGCCGCTTTAGATTACGCTCGTAAAACTAAAGATTCGGATGATTTTATTTTCGCCTTCCAGATGTTGGAACGCGCTTTGGATTTCATGCCGAACCACGAAGAGGGCGGATTGACACACAAGATTCCAGATCACGAAGATTGGACATGGATTTTCCGTGTGTTCCCCACGGAATCCAATCGTTACATGGTTTCGACCAACGCACGTGCTTACTTGACCTTGCGAGAATTCGAGCAAGAATTCAGAGCGCTCCCCGTGCTTTCAGAAAACTTAAACAACTTGAGAGCCGAAGTCACTGAAGCCAAGAAAGCTCAAGCCAAGTGGTTGATGACTCAAGTTATGCCTCGTGTTCAGGCTCATCCAAATGATTTGGTGGTTCATCAAATCATGGAAGTTTATGATCCTCAGCGCAAGAATCGTCAAGAAGATGTTCAAAGTCGTCAGGTTGAAGAGATGTGGGGATCAGTCCCAGCGACGTTAGCAGTTGTGGAATTTCTCAGAGCCGAAGGACAAGACCCTCAAATCATCCGTCGATTGATGAATAACATTAACCGCATGAATCGTGTTAATGTCCGCAGCTTGATGGGATTGGATCGAGTACTACCGACGGGTGAGCGCGCAGACGCTATTTTCTACGAAGATCTGGCCGTATTCTATGCCACAGCTCGCGGTATTGAATATGAAACGGCTCAACTCTGGTCGGGGGCAGCTCTTGTGCATGCTTTGAAAGTTTATCAAGGGTATTTGCCGGTCGTGGCTGTCGGATCTGAATTTGAAGCCCACAAGTCGCCTAGCGGCCGATCGCCGCTCGGCATGCCCGTAGGTTTGGAAGGCGAACGCGTTCTTCCTTTGCCAGGCAACAATCGACAATGGCCGATTTCTTTGGTTGCCAATATTCGCTTGCACAACACTTTGTCTATGCACCCGATGGTCACTTCCAAAGATTTGGCAGCTCAAGCCCAAGAGCCCAAGGCTGGCGTTGATCTTTCTCATGTGGAGCTTGAGGAATACCAGCCCAAGACATTTTTACAAGTTGTTTTCAGTGCTGTGAAATGGGCTTTGTACATGGGGCTCATGGCCATCTTGATTTTGGTGGGTTGGACATTGGTTACGATGGCTCGTCGAAGAAACTTCGCTTCCAAACATCAGAATGCAGATCAGAAATTGGAAACCCGCGATGAGCAAATTGAGCGGCACATTTCTAATGCCTTTACCCGTTGGGCTGGAGCCATCATGGGACGTCGAATGATTTTGAGCCATACCATCGTCGGTAACGGAGCGGCTGAAGGCAACTTCCTTTATAGTTTGCGCATGATTTATCCTCTGGTTTCGATGTGGCATGAACAAGATCCTCGACCAGAATTTGAAAAAGGTTCCTTAGAAGATTGGCTTAATGGTTTGGATCGAGTCGCCATCGAGGGCACGCTTTATTTGCGTAAGAGAATCATCAATAACGAACTCGACGGGCCCCGAGAAATCGAAGACAGCCGCGACATTTGGCACCGTTTGGAAATGTTTTTCTATGAACATCGAGAGCTCTTGCGTCGAGCGCTCCGTCGAGGTGAATTTGAAATTTTTGAAAATGTTTTGCGTGAAAGCCTCGGAGTGAAGCCAAACCGAGAACTCATTGGTGATATCGATGATGTTGAATTAGATAGCATCACTCGCAATGATAAATTGAAAGTCAACATAGATTGGGCCCGAGATGAAAATGGTCACGGCTTTGCTGGGGTCTTGCGTGTGGTTAATGGCGACGGTGCTTATGCTCACTTCCAAGAATTCGAAAGAAGATTTGAATCGTTCAAGAAGCGCGAAGGTCTCTTCAGGCGACCGTTCTTTGCCACCGAATTGGCGACCCTCTTGCCTGTTGTGGTCTTGGTCTTTGCCGGCTTGATCAAATGGATTGGTTTATCCTCAGCGGTGAATCCTTATGTTGGCATTCTCTCCGTGCTTTCGTTAGGTCCCGTGCAGATGGCAGTTGTTGGTTTTGCCGGTGCGGCTTTGTTGCTTTTGTTCTTACGATTTGTCTGGAAGAAAATCATTCCTCGTCGAGGAGATAATGGAGCACGAGCCTTGAGCCAAGGCGGCTTTGTTGATTATCGTGTGGGACGAGCCATGACGTGGTTGGCCAAACGCGCTTGGTTATTGTCCATGAGCGCGGTGATCTTCTTGGCCGTCACCCAAACATTGACCGGCGGGGTTGCGTTTGGTGTGGCTTTTGCCAACATGTTTTTCTTGATCATGTTGCCTGCCATTGAAATTTTGGGAATTCTTGTTTATGGCAATTCGATCATCGGGCTGATGATTCTCTATTATTGGCGACCGGCCGCGTGGTCAGGAAAAGATGGTGGGTTACGAGCCTTGATCGGCACGATTCTTCTCAAGGCAGCGTTTGTGTCTTTGGCTGTGTTGACCGGTGCGGCGATCTTTGGTTGGTTTGCCGACCAGTATCTCGGTGGGCTTTTCATCAATTATCTTCGTTTGGGTGTTGGTATGGTGATTTTCTTAGTTTCGCTTTACTTGCTCCATTACGGGATTTGGGTGATGCTGACCTCATTTGCCGCATTCATCCGTTTGTTCCCATGGCAAGCCGCTTCTATCGGTTTGGCGGTCCTGGGATTGTCTGGTATCTTGCCAGGATTGCTTGGCGGAGTTTCGTTGGCCATGTCGTTGCCGATGGCCTTCATGAGTTTGATGGCGATGTTTGACACCAAAACTCGTCTTGAAAGCGAAGCTGAAAGAAAAGAAATGGCTGCAGAAGATGAACAAAAGGGTCGCGAAATGACGCATGAAGATCTTAAGAAAATTGCGGTTGTTTTCTTCAGCGGGGACAGTTTGTTCCCGTTGTTGTATTTCAAAGATTTAAACAAAGGTGCATCCATGGAAGCTTTGGCAGATGTGGCAAAGAAAGCCACAGAAAACTTTATGCAACATTGGCAATATGTCCGTCGTCAGAATGCCAAGGGCACTGCGCCACGATTGGCCGAATGGGGTCTTGCAGGCATGAGCGAAGAAGAGATGGCTAAGGTGGTTCGTCGATCATTCGAAGTCTTGCATCGCGTGGAACATCGCAGCGACTTCATACTTTTGGATCCGGGAATTCAATTGGATGGAGATCCAACCGCTCCTTGGGCTTTGGAATGGGAAGGCGAAAACCGAGAAGATTTGATCCGCGCTTGGAGAATCCGTCGCTTCTTGAATGAGGTCATATCTCGAGGTGGACAATCCGCCAACGTCTCCATCAATTTGGTTGAAATGGCTCACGAATTCTATCGTCAAGGATTGGCTTATCGCGTTGCCTTTTATTTGGCCAGCAACAAATTTGATTCGGACAAATACCCCAATAAACGTGGCAAAAATCCTACCGAAGTTTTGGAAGGAGATTATGCTCATGAAATTCGTTATCGCAACCGATTGGCAGAAATGTTGGAATTTATCCTCAACGGTGGATTTGTGATCAACAAACGATTCCTCAATGATAATCCTTCGGAAGAATTGGTGAGAATGAATGGTGAAACTTTGCAAGGCGTGGGCACGGCTTATGTGATTCACAATACAACTGGGTTTGGTTTCAAATCTGCGGGTATGACCGGCATGGATTTGATTCCGGAAGAGACATTGAACCTTAGGACAATGATTGTTATCGATCGCGGAGCCACAGTTTTGGATGTGGAAGGTTTTGTGGAAGATGTCCGCGAACATGAGACGGATAATAACATGGTGATCACGGTCACCAACCGTGGCACGAGCAACACCTTCATGCCGCTAGGACAAGCTTCACAACTCGTCGAAGAAGGACATGGTTCTTATTTGGCTGGCGTGATGAGCCTTTTGGGTGGAGATAGCGGCGAAGCCGTCGGAACCGGTTGGGGCAACATTCTCAATTCGGTCTACGGCGATTCGTTGCGAATTCTCTTGCGCGATTTGGATTATCCTATTGTGCCATTGACGAGCCGATTGCAAAGATTGATGCTCTGGGAAAAAGGCATTCGTTATACGTTGATGTCGACATGGTATGGGTTAATTGGGTTTAATCCGCATGCGTCTTTCATTTCGGAAGACATCGCTGCAGTGCAACAACTTAGCCACACGCAGATCGCCATGGGCCGTAATCCACGATTTGCTGCAGGAAAAACTTTCTGGACCAAATTCCGTGAAGCCTACAGCCATAAAGAATGGATGGCGGCATATCCGCGTTGGTCAGGCGGGTCCATTCAGGCGGGCAATGACTATCTCACCCAACAGCTCGAAGATTATGGCCCGCGATCCTTTGCCGCCAAAGAAGTCCGACGCAACGGTGGCCGCTTCTTCTGGAGCGCGCGATTTGGTTTCTTCAACATTTTCATGGGCATCATTGCCGTTGTGTTGAACTTGAGTCCTTTTGCTGGAATTCTCGTCGCGTTCTGGGCGATCGGTGCCGTATTCAACCAGGTTTTGACTTTGCATGGATTGGTTGCTTATATGAGAGGCAAGGGTTTCAATCACTTGACAGCATTGATCGGTTTGGTGGCAGGCTTCTTTTTAACCGGTAATGTTCTTTGGGCGGTGCTGGCTGGTAACTTAGGCGGATTTATTGTCGCTGCCGGAGCTTGGTTGGCTGGCCGGGTGCGCGACATGCACTTGTTCCCACCGCAGTTGGTCATTCATACTTTCGCGCAAGAACCGTTCATGACTCAATTCTTGCGTTTCGTGCTCTCCGGTGGTGGTGGAAATCCGCAAGATCACAATCCAATGGTCGCTCATTTTATTAAAGAAACAGGTATTTTCCATGTGGTGGCCAATAGCAGCGGTGTGGATTCTTTGTCGGATGATGATGTTAATAAAGTTTTTGCCAAGGTTCAGTCGAAGTTGCGTTGGTTGAATGTTAGCGCCTTGCTTCTCTTTGGTGGATTTGCAGCTTCATTTGTGATGGGTGTCCTTTTGAGCAATGTGGGATTGGCTGTGGCCAGCTTGCCGCTTTTGTTCTTAAGCCTCTTGGCCAGCTTGCCTTGGATTTTATTTGCCAAAACAGCCAGCGAAAAAGTTGGAGATAAAAAGAAAATTCTCAAGACCTTGGTGGAAGGAGAAAATCAAGTGATCCATCGGGTCAATGCTGATGCTGCAAAGACCCGCAGCAAGAATAATCTTTTACGTGTCGTCGGTCTTGCCTTGGCTTCTGCAGCGATCTATTTCTCCTTCAATGGGATCAGCGTGAATATTCCTAGCGTCGTGGGATCGGTTCCGTTGAAAGTTTTGACAGGAGTGGTCATTTTCAAAGCGGTGTCTCTGATTGTTGATCTGTTGAGAAGAAATATCCAAATTATTGACGGTTTCTTCAAGAAAATATCTCAATAC
>JANLHA010000360.1 GCA_024653845.1 Candidatus Omnitrophota bacterium
AAAACAAATCCGGATATTTTTTATGCCAACTCTAAATGATGATCGGTTATTCTGGGCGGCAAATACGTATTGGGGAGCGTACTTTGACCGGGAGACGGCGCATCTTTACATTCCTTTGTCCTTGATGCGTCGAGATCCAAACTATTACAAAGCGATCAGAAGATATGAGAATGGGCAAGAAATGCTGGGCGTCAGAGCATCTCTTCAAGTTTTGGGAGAAGGAAGCGATCCTGAGCTTACGAAAGAATTGGATGCAATCGCCAAAGAAGAGAGAAGACAGCGTTTGGGTCTGAACCGCCGCACACTTTTAAAAGCGTTGGGGGCGGGTGCTGCGGGACTTTTATTGGGTGGGGATTCTGAACCGAACAAAGCAGCGAGACCGACGAGTCCGCAAACCAGCGCTCAAGCCAATCAGAAGGCAGCCACCCCCGGTGGTATTGACTTTAATCCCGCGAAGATGCCGTTAAATGTCATAGGAGAAGGGACCGAGTTCCCGGTTGCTCCCAACGGACTTCCACTATCACCTGACTCGATCAAAGGCTTTGTCCCTATTATCATCAACATCCAGCCGTTGAAAAGCCTCCCAGCATTATTAGGCCAAGTGGCAGAGCCTTTTTCCGTAACATCCCATCCTTCTTAAGTTAATCTTATTCGTGCTTGTTCCCTTTTGAGATTACATGTAAAATAAAAACCATTTGTACCCAAATATTTTGTTAGAAAAAAGAATATGTTTGATCGCAATAAAATCTTTTTGATTCTTCTTTTTATTTCCTGCCTTTTCATTTACACGCGCGGGCTGGCTCTGCATGGGGTTGAATACCGCGACGACGAAATTTTTTATTATAAAGCTTCTGAAGAGATGTTGCAGGAGCACAATTATTTCTCTCCGACATATTTGGGGGAGGATCGGTTCCAGAAGCCAATCCTTTTTTATTGGCTGATCATGCTTTCGTATAAAATTTTTGGGATCAATTGGTTTGCGGCGCGTTTTGTGGCGGTCCTTTTTGCTGGCATGACGGTTTGTTTGACATGGAAGATTGCTTTCGAGTTTTTTAATCGTCGAGTGGCGTTTTTAAGCGCGGCGATCCTGATGGCGATCCCGCTTTTCTTCCGCCATGCTAAGAATGCCGTCCCTGATATGTCGCTCAATTTTTTTACAGTGCTTGGCATGTGGGCCGCGATTCAGTTTTTTAAGAATCCGAATGACCGTCGTTGGCATTATCTTTTGTTCCTTTCTGCGGCGTTGGGGTTCATGATCAAAGGGTTTGCTCCGATGATTATCGTTTTTTTGACAATGACTATTTATGCCTTTTTTACGCGTCAGGCTGATCGCTTGCGACGAATCAATTTTTCTTACGGCATCTTTTTAATGCTGGCGATTATCCTTCCTTGGTTTCTTTATATGATTCGTATCCACGGCGCAGATTATCTTGATTATATGTTTACCCAGGAAACGCAGAATCGCCTCATCGATCGGTCCCAAGGGAATTTTGTGATCAATACGCTGCATTCGTTTTTGACCAATACGGTTTTTTATCTTGAAGTTTTATTAAATTATTTTGCGCCTTGGTGTATCTTTTTTGCGATGGCCTTGCCATGGACGATATCGAATTTCTATCGTCGAGAAGAGCGGCTACCGGGACTGCAGTGGATGGTGATTTGGTTCCTGGTTGTCTTTTTATTTTTTTCTTTGGTCCACGTGACCATCAATCATTACCTCTTGGTCTTATCGACCCCTTTTGCTATTTTGGTGGCTTACTTCTTAATGGAGATGGTGCCGAAGTCTAAAACTTTATTTAATATTGTTCGGGCGCTTTTAAGCTTTTTCTTTGTAATGGGTTTTTTAGGTTGGACTTTCCTGCATATCTTTTTAGCCAAAGCCAATTTACTTTGGTTGCCATTGGATGTCTTAATTCTTGTGACGTTGATCATCATCATTTGGAGAAAACCTCGGCCGATGACCGCGCCCATCATTCTCGCGGTTTTGATACTTTTTGTATGTTCGCAAACTAAGGTGATGATCAAGGCGGGAGTGACGGCTCACGCAACATTATCTCAATTTGCTCAAACCATCAATGAAGATGAGGAGAGGCACACCATTGGAGTTGGAAGTCACGACATCCATGAAAAAGAATTCCAAGTTTTTTTTGATCAGCGTGTTGAGAAGATCGCTAACAGCGAAACAGAATCCACATTGGAAAATATGAGGGAATTTTTTGAAAGTCCAAGAAAAATTTATTATCTCATGACGGAAAAAGACTATGCTCAGTTTCATGATGCACTGTCTGAGTATCCTGTTGATGTGGTCCAAGAAGAATATATTTTCCGCAAACGTCTTCATTTGGATCGAGGGTTCATCGCAGCTCTCCTACGGCTGGACCAAGATAAAATTCATGATTATTTAATGGAAAAACTCATTTTATTAAGGAAGGCGCCCTATGCTTAATTCTGTTGAATACTCGATTGTTGTCCCTGTGTATAATGAAGAAGAATCGCTTTCGCCTCTTTTTCAAGAAATTCTTGAGGCCATGACTCCGTTAGGAAAACCGTTTGAAGTGATTTTTATCAACGACTGCTCGTCGGATCGTTCGCTAGAAATTTTGAAAGGGTTCCAAAAGGAATTTCCTCACATCGTGATCATTCTTGATCTTAAAGAACGTCATGGGCAGACATTCGCGATGCGAGAGGGGCTGGATGCTGCACGCGGCAAAGTGGTGACAACTCTTGACGCTGATTTGCAAAATGATCCGGCGGACATCCCGAAGTTGTTTCAAAAGATGGCAGAGGGGAATTATGAGGTTGTCTCGGGCTGGCGGAAGAACCGGCAAGATACGGCGGTCAAGGCGTTCTTCTCGAAGTTTGGAAATATTTTGCAGCGAACTTTAACAGGATTAAAAATCCATGATGTTTCTTGTACATTACGAGCTTATAAAAGAGAATGCATCAATCGAATCCCTTTGAATCTTGAGGGACAACACCGTTTTATTCCTTTGGCATTATCACTGCAAGGATATCGGGTAGGAGAAATTGTTTCAAATCATCGTCGACGAAAGTTTGGTCAAACCAAATATAGTCACAAGCGTTTTGGGAGAGTCATCAAAGATTTCTTTAGGACATGGTTAAGCGGGGGGAGGAGTTGATATGAATTTTTGGTTGGTTTTAGGATTTACGGGACAGGCTTTATTTGCATCGCGATTCATTGTGCAATGGATTTGTTCTGAACGCAGAGGTGAAAGTTATATTCCTATTGTTTTTTGGTACTTGAGTCTTGCCGGTGGGGCCATTTTATTGATTTATGCCATTTCGATCAAAGATCCTGTTTTTATCGTCGGGCAATCGACGGGAGTGATTGTTTACTTGCGCAATTTGGTTTTGATCTCACGTAACAAATAGGGGTAGGTGTATGATGAGTTCAAATTCGATAATCAAGGAGGCTATGATGAAGAAAATGGGAATGTTGATTCCTTCTCTTTTTATTGTCTTTTTAATCGGCTGCACCACTACCCAAAAAAGTGCTGCTGTTGGAACATTGGGTGGAGCTACCGTGGGGGGTATTGTTGGTCACCAATCTGGTCACGGTAAAGAAGGCGCGGCCATTGGTGCAGCGGCTGGAGCGCTTGGCGGATATGTTGTTGGAGAAAGAATTTCTGTTAAGAAGTTTTGTCCTACGTGCGGTCGACAATATGATGAAAGCGTCCAATATTGTCCTAAAGATGGGACCGCGTTGAAGGTGGTTGAGAAATAATTTGACCCCTAAAATCCTCAAAATCATTCTCCGCTGGACACACATCGTCTTGGGATTGGTGATTCTTTGTTATATTTATTCACCGTTCCACCAGTACGCTTTTTTCCAAGTTTTTGTCAAATTTCTTGTCATTCCCACCATCACCTTTACGGGAATTTGGATCTGGAAATTCCCACAATTCAATCGATTTTTCAAAATTCAATAAAATTGCCTTCACATTGCATTCTTGATGGGCCTATGGCATACTTGGGGCAGAATAATATATTAATAAAATAATTATATTAGAAGGATTTTCATAAACTATTTATTAATATAATCTTATGGCAAAAATAATTAAGAAAAAACAAATGAGTTGCTTGAAGTCATTCTTGAGTCTCTTTTTGGTTTTGAGTCTAGCTATTGGAGGAGTCTATCCTCAGCAAGCGGGTGCGGCCGGCTTCCCGGAATTGCCTGCCTTAGGAGTGCTGGACTCTTCGGCGTCCTATATACCTGTTCTCTTGAAAGGCATTAGGGTTTTTCAGGATAATCCTTTTCGTTTTGATTTCATCGCCGATACTGGAGATACCCAATTTGATAATGAAGCATTAAAACAGGAAATGGATCGTTTGGTCAAATATTTTTTAGCGACTTTGACAATCCCCGATGAAGATTTATGGGTCAACCTTTCTCCTCATGAGAAAGATCGTATCATCCCAGAACAATTAGCCATCACAGAATTGGGCCGTGACATGTTGGCTCAAGATTATCTATTGAAACAAATGACCGCATCGATGATTTATCCTGAGAAGGATTTGGGAAAGAAGTTTTGGGACAAAGTTTATCGCAAAGCCAGCGAACTTTATGGAACAACCAGTATTCCCGTTAATACATTTAATAAGGTGTGGATTGTGCCGGAGAGCGCGGTTGTTTATGAAAATGGTGAATCGGGATTTGTCGTCGAGAGCAAGCTCAATGTGATGTTGGAAGAAGATTATCTGGCGCGCAATGAAGCACAGAAAAAAATAAAGATTGCTGGTGCAGATTCCAATGTCTCTTCGGAAATCATCCGTCAGATTATTTTGCCGGAGATCAAGAAGGAAGTGAATGAGGGGCAGCATTTTGTTCCTCTTCGCCAAATCTACACGGCGATGATTTTGGCCACATGGTTTAAACAAAAGCTGAAGAAAAGTCTCTTGGGTGAGAGTTATATTGGCCAAAACAAGGTGGAAGGGATCAATCTCGATGACAAGAGAATTAAAGAGAAAATTTATAGCCAGTATTTAGAGGCTTTCAAAAAGGGCGTCTACAGCTATATCAAAGAAGAGGTGGATCCAGCGACCAAGCAAATGATTCCACGAAAATATTTTGCGGGTGGGGAAGAATGGAGAAATTTAGGGAATGACTTGCGAGTGACGACCGCGCAGGATGCGGCCCGGAGAGTTTTAGAAGATTTATCAAAGAGCGGGCGACAGGTAAACGTTCCTGTGGCTTTGCGTCCGGTTAATCGTCTTTATGAAATTTTGCAGGATCATCCGATCAAAAAGGCTTGGCCCCAGGCTACAGCGTCGGAGATTATTGAAGTTTTGCTGATGGCGCTTAAGCAAGAGGGGTTGATTGAAGAAGCAGTCAATGAATTTGGACAAGTGGAGGTTCGGATTCTGGAAGGAGCGAGAGGCTCTGAGCTTGGTCAATTGATTTATAACGAAGTGGTTCGTCCGCAAGAAGAAGAAATAGGAATTCCTGCAATCAATTTCCCGTCGTCGAAAGATTCGGCAATCGGACAAGGTCGTTGGATGATTGTTGGGTTTAAAGACGATCTCGATGATCCACAAGTTCGAAATCATGAACGCGAAGAGGTGCGGCGTTTGGAAGAGAAGTGGAAAGCTTTACAGGCGTCAGGACAGTTTGCCCCTCAGGAGTGGGAGGCGATTTTAGCGGAAACACATAATGAAGTCGTTCGGGATCAAGACGACACAGATGCGGTGATGATTCCGGTAGAGGATATTGCGGCGATCCGAGAAGGGCGCGCAAATTATTTTGTGGGAACGGGATTGAAGGATCGAATCAGAGAGCTGGCGGGAAGATTTGGTAGGAACGGAGGAGATCAAGTACCGATGGTAGCAGAAGCCCCACCGTCAGTTCCCAAATATACGATGGCACGCGAAGCGGGGAGGAATCTTTTGGCTACTTATTTTCGAGGAGAGGTGATTTTAAGAATAACGGATGAGGCAGAAACGATTGTTGCTCGTTTACGGGTTCTCGACCCTTATAACGCAGAAACAAATCCTAAGCCTCAATGGAGAGTTGGCTTTTGGGATGCAGATGGAGCTCCTATCGAATTTAAAGGCATTGATCCTAAATTAAAGAAGTGGGGTTTGTTATTTGAAGTTGTTCCAGGAAAGACAGATATTCATTCTTTTAATATCCGGATTCATATGGATGCGAGATTGACATCAAGACCGCAAATTGAGATTTTTCTCGACGATGAAAGAACGGAGGCCGATTTTGAGTCTGCATTGCCACTGCTAGCTGCGCGGGTATCTCCCCTGCCAGAAGAAGGGAAGCAACAGGCATCAGCACCAATGGTTGCAAAACCTCGAGGTATCGTCCAAACCAAGAAAACTGGTATGTTTCTTCTGCCCACCTTGATGGGCGCGGGTGCGGCGGCGAATGCCACCCGGGTTTTAATGGCATTGGGTGATCCGGAAAGTGTTTCTCCATTGGCGGCGATTGTTTCCAAAGGGTTTGCCGAGAATGGCAAGCCCAGATACGCGGCGGCATTGCGTGCAGGGGGCGCAGGTTATGGAATTTTGGAACAGCCTTTTGAAGATGAGTTTGCCATTTTAGATTCTCGAACCGGGCGTCTTTTCAATTTTTGGATTGAGAGAACAACGGCGGGAGCAGGAGGAGAAGCCGTATATTTCCTGGAATATAATCCGGAGACACTTGAACCGCTGCCTGGCCAAACTCCGCACTCGTTACCGGTTGGAACAGAGACGTCTGTTTACCTTGGATTAGGCGTGCAAGTGGCATGGGTGAATAATGGGTGGACGTTGAGCGCATTGATTCGTGATGCTGGGGGTATTGAAGTAGACAATTTGAGAAATCCTGTCTACGTGGAATGGACGCCGGCTCTTCAAACGGTGAAATTGGGAAAAAGTTATGAAAGTCATTTGGATCCAGAGCCTTTTGTTGGGGGTTTTGAAATTTATGACACTCGACGATGGAGATATGCCAAATTTGAGTTGGAAGATGGGAAAATTCGAATTGAACGATTTCGATTGAATCCAGATTTAACAGTGGGTGAATCTTTAGACCAAAGTAAAAAACCTCTGCCACAGATTTGGAATAAAGGCAACCTTGGTGTGGGCATCACATCAGGATCGGATGTTCAGACGAGGCAGGGAGAGTTTTATCTGAGGTTGGGTGATGTTCGTCCGGGCGAACGTGGTGTTAATCCAGATGCTGATGTATTTGTAAGGTGGTATCCTCTGCCCGTCGTGGAAGCGACCTTAAAAAGAAATAGCCAATTGATAGATGACAATATCAATATCTTAGCTTTGGGAGAAGATTCTTTTCATGCGGCGCCTGGAAAAACTCAGACTTTCCCGACAGATAACATTTGGCGTCTAACCGTAGAATTGAATGCTGCGGGAGAAATCGTCAAATGGGGTAAGGATGCCAAAGAAAAGACTTTGGATGTTTTGATCCGAGCTCAAGATTATGAGCGAGACAGTTGGAAGCAGGCGAAATTTTATTTGGATCAATCAGGAAAAGATGTTTTAGCTCGTCGACAGAAGAAACAAGATGCCTTAAGAGAACTTTTATTGCGAAAAAATTTTACGGAGGCTGAAACGCTTCTGCAGGGCGAAGCGGATTTTCGAGAGATCGATAGAAGGATTACGAGTCCAGAAGAGAGAGTGAGACAGAAAAGAGTGATCTTCGATAAATTGGTGGAGCAAGATAGAAAAAGGCAACGGATTGTGAATGCATCTTTAGAAGCTGCTTCTCGACGGTATGAAGAAGCCTTGCGGGCAGAAGCCAACCTCAGAGAAGATGAAATGCGTTTGATCGGAGCTGTTGTATTGCTTTCGGATGAAGGTGATCATCGAGCCGATGCATTAAATTTATTAAGAGATCCTCGGGCCTTGAGAACATTCGAATTTAACAGTGATATCGCTAGAGTTTATCAATTTTATGATAAGGCGCGTGGGGAGGACCATGGTTATTTTGCAAGATCAATCCGTTTTTTTCGAAGAGAACTTGCAAGCACTCCAGCTGTCTTGCAACAATATTTTGAGCCAATGGGAGAAATCCCATCGGTCTTTGATCGTTTAACCCATGACCATCGGGCATTGTATGCGCTTGATGAATGGGCCGCGGGAAAAAGAGTCAAAGGAAATGTTGCACTGCCGGCAGAGGAAGAAAACGGCACGGTAGAAGAAGCCGCAGCTGTTGCACGGGCCGCAGAAGCGGAAAATTTCACTCCTGATGAAACGCGTTTGATTGTGGCGATCATTTTGCAGATGCGGGGAGATCCCGAGGGAGCTCTAGCAGCATTGCAACAAGACGAATCCATCCCAGGATTTCAAATCACTTCAGACATTGCGCGAGAGTACGACGCCGCGCGAAAAGAATATTTACGAATGGCAGAGACTGGAGATGAAAGAGATTCTGCGTTTATAAAGGCACGCGATGTCTTACGAGCTGCGGTTCGGCAAACCCGGGAGCTTTCGACGAGATTTTTTATGGGGACAGGAGCCGCGAGAGACACCTTGGCTACAGATCCTCGAGCGTTAGCGGCTTTTGAGAGGTTGTTGGGAGCAGTTGCAGAGAGTCGAGGAGCTTCGGATGACCTGGCAGCGACTGGGGAAGGTCAAGTGGTTGTTCAGCGAAGGCCTGTTCCCTCTGCTCGAGAACTCACGCAAGCACAAGAATCCCCACCAGCCTCAGTGCGAGCGGGAAGACAACGAGGAGACGATGAGGCGATATTTATTGATGATACCGTCGGGGGTATTGATTTTAATCCGTCCATGTTAGATTTGAAGACTAAGGGAGAATTTTTTAAGATGGACGCACCCTTTGATCCGTCCATTCTTAAAGACAGCTCGTTTGATGGGTTATCACCTTTTATCATTGAGATTCGACCGATTACCAATTTCCCGCTTCTTTTGGGAATTTCGCAGGAGACTTCAGAAACCAAATCGACCGCAGGGTAACTTTTTTATGACGTATCATTTTTATAAAAATCAATTTCAGAAACTGATTACTGTTTTTTTATCCACAGTGATGAGTTTGACATTTCTTGTGCCTCCGGAGTTTGTGCAGGCACAAGCGATGCCTGTCATGTCTTCTGCGTCGTCAGGGATGATGGCAAGGCCTCCTTTTATTCCTGCTTTGCTTAAGGCCGTAAAGATTGATCCTGCCCAACCATTTGTTTTGGATTTCATCGTGGATACGGGAAGTCATAAGGTGAAGGGGGAAGCGCTGAAAGAAGAGACGAACCGCTTGGTGAAATATTTTCTGGCGGCGTTGACCGTGCCTGAAGGGGATCTGTGGGTGAACTTGTCGCCAGAGGAGCCAGATAGGATTGTCCCAACGGAGCTGGGGCAGACCGAAATGGGACGAGACATGTTAGCGCAGGATTATTTATTGAAACAAGTGACGGCGAGTTTGATGTCTCCGGAAGGCGAAGTTGGTAAGAAATTTTGGTCGCGGGTGTATGAACAAGCGGCGAAGAAATATGGGACGACTCAAATTCCGGTGAATACGTTTAATAAGGTATGGATTGTGCCTGATGTGGCTAAAGTTTATCAGACGAAGGGATCAGCGTTTATTACCGGGGCCAGATTGAAGGTGATGTTGGAGGAGGATTTGAAAGTTGGTTCGCAAAAGAAAGGACTTGATACCCGCACGACAGAAATTGTCCACGAAGTCATTCTCCCTGCAATTGAAAAAGAAGTCAATGAAGGCAAAAATTTTGCACTTCTTCGGCAGATCTATCATTCCCTGATTTTAGCGACGTGGTACAAGCAAAATCTTAAAGAGAGCATTCTTAATCAATCCTATTCTGATCAGAAAAAAATCAATGGAATTAATCTCGACGATAAGCAGGTTGCCCAGAAAATTCATGAGGAATATTTACAGGCCTTTAAGAAAGGCGCTTACAACTTTATCAAGGAAGAGATTGACCCTGCGACGAATCAGATGATCCCAAGGAAATATTTCTCGGGTGGAGAGGTTTTGAAGGTAGACGTTGAGCGAGATCCAGATTTGACGGCGGATGAACAGAGGCCAGATGGTCAGCATCATCAAACAACTGTCAAATTGGGGCAACCGGGTGGTAAAGACATCGCCAGCGTGGCACAGGGCGTTGCTCAAGAGGCCCAGGTTGGGGATGGACGACCATCTGTCCTGAGTTTGGATGCGAGCAAAGAAGACGATCAGGTGGTGGTGTATTATCACGATCGAATTCGGATCCAGAGTCGGCGTAATCCAGGAAGTAGATTGGAAATCCGTCAAAGAGAAGATCAGCCTCTTCAGTATTCGCTCGGCGAGGTGAGCGCTGATGGAAGCCGATTTTCTGTTTTGCGTCAGGTCCTTTATGAAGGTATGGCCGCGAGGGTGGATGGCATTGAGATTGTACGATCTGGCAGAGTTTTTGAGATCAGAGCAACAACAAAGCCCAAGAATCCGGTCTTTGATCAGAGTGATATTTATGTCGTGGATTCAGATCGTCCCGACGGGAACAAGGAGGCCAATGAGGAAATTTTATTTGAGATGGTCCAAGGGGAATTGGTGCATCGGACCTCACGTGGAGAAGAAGGCACTTTGGAAGTTGTGGTCGTTTATGACCGCGAGTCCGATTTGATCCGCAATGTTTCCTCGAGACCTCCATCGGCGCTTCATGAGAGAGAAGTATTTACTTTGGCAGTCAATATCCTCGACGGCGCTATTATGACTTCTCCTGATACGCTCCCTGGCTCCCTGGCCCATGCGGTGAGGTATTATAACCAAGCGATTACCCCGAAGGATGTTACGATTTCCAGTACGGGGACAAAAATGGAGCACGCACAGTACAACGATCTGGTTAATCGATTGCTCGACGAAGGTGAAGATGAAGGTCGAGTGATTGATGCGATTGCAAAGGAGATTGGTGCTAAGAAAGTGGCTGTTAGGGTTTATAACCACCGAACGGGTGAAATGGAAGACACCGAAGAATGGGATTTACGCGAGGCGATCCGACGGTTAGATCAATCGCAGGATTCAAGGATTCGTAAAGAGACAGGCAATATCATTGTTACGCTCGAAAAAGATCGTCGCTATTTGTTGCTCACTCAAAATCGTGACCCGATCACTCAAGAATGGGAATTGATCATTATTGATGACCGCTTTGGTGCCGACCACGCCGGCCGCACAAGGAATCAGGTGTATGCCACAGATGCGATGAAAGCGGTCCATGAAATTACAGAATTGAGATCGTGGAAGATGATTGAGAGAAAATTGATGCGCCGACCAAGAAGCCGTCCGCAGAATATTCGAGAATGGATCCAAGAAAATCTTACTGAGGCTAAAGGATTAGATGCTGAATTTCATTGGAGAGCCCAATATGAAGAAGGGTATGCAGCTCGAAGACTCATGGCTGCAGAAAGTCTTCAAGAGAAAGAATTTTTTGAGATTTTCTTTAAGATCCTCAAGGATGTCGATTTCACAATTGAAGAAGATCGTAAGCAGCAGGCAAGGCTCCATCAATTGTTGACTTCCTCCGGTAAAAAGAAATCATTCGGGCAAATGTTGAAGATTTTTGATGACATGGAAAGCCGCAAGGAGGATGGCAGTTATATAAGGTTAACTCGCCGGCCAACTGTCCAAGAGCTGATGATGTTGCGCACGCGGCCTTATCAAGTTGATATTATTGAGAGAAAATCGACGGGCGAATTTCTCGCTACCAAAGGTCGAAAAGGGGGAGTGAATACAAGGTTGTATTATCGTCTTGGTCTTGTGGGAGATGTTAGCTGGCATTATCATAATCATCCTCCTAATGCTCCCAGGACGTTTCATCGAATGCATCCTCCTTCACCCGTAGATATCCAAGCGCTGATCGATGTTTCGAAAGCTCAAGGAGTCGGTGTCGTCGGAGACGAGAGGTATGTGTATCTTTATTCGGTTGTAGAAATCGCTGACAATTGGAGGCAAGCGTGGCAGACAACATATTTTTCTATTTGGCAGCGCTTATCTCGAGCAAGACAGCTCAGATCCAAACAATATGAAGAGGAATTTTTAAAGCAATGGTCTGAATACATGAGATCGGTGGGGATCCGGTTTGAATATTACACATGGCAAGATTTCCGGGCCAATCAGGAAGAAATTTTTGCCAAGATGCAAGACCGCAGTCCTGTTTTGGAAGACGGTGAAGACGTCATCATCGCCAGCGCTCGGCCGAGGCAAATCCCATTGAGGCCTGTGAGCCGTCGATATGACCTTGATGGAGAACATCCTCAGATGGTGATTCCATACAGAGAGCCGTTAAACATCATCTTGGGATCTGATACCGTGAAAGTCACGAAACAGGACGGTCAATTTGTCATTCAAGGTATTGGGGGAACGGATTTATTAAAAGATATTTTTGTGCCTTTAACACCTGACCAACCTTATCATGCCCGTCTTCCTGATCTGGATGTTGAAATCCGTCTGGCAGGGGATGTTTTAAGAATTATTCGCCACCCAGCAACTCGAGCGACCGTTGCTATTCTGGCTCCGTTGATTCAAGGAAACGATCCTGCTCCGTTTGTCACGGCTAACATTGCCATGCTTGAACCGTTGATGGATTCTCTGCGTCCGCGCGATGGGACGTATCAAGTTCATATGAATTTAAGCCCGGAGGGGCTGATCACGTATGTTTCACAAACACCGCAGAATTTACGGCTTCACGAATCGCGACTTGTCATCGATATTCGTATCCAAGATGGATTTTCCGTCGAGGTCAATGCAGATATCCGTTTTCCCAGTACGGATACGGATTCGGCTTTGAACATGTTTGCTCGAATAGCATCCGCGTTAAATCATTTTGATGAAGAAGATCTGCATGCTGCGAGTGTCCGTGGAATTCCGGTTGTGGTAGGGCGTCCGGCAGATTCCGACGCTGTTGAAGCTTATCGGAGCGTTGTCGAATCGGCTACACGATCGGGGCCGGCCGCGGCAGCTACACCGGCGGCGACCGTCCCCACAGGCCCCTCGGTTGCGGCAACAATTGCGCCATATTCGGGTGATTTGCGAGCCGATGTCGCAGAGATGGCTTTGCAGGCATTTCACTGGGCCGCTGATGCGACAGATTTCCCGACGAGAGATTTGCCTGAAAATATCGCGGTTGCGGATTTGCAACAAGTTTTGATTCAGCGTTTGCAGGCGCCGGCGATGCAACCGTTTGTTCCCATTCTCGGCGGAATCGAGACCGTGCGAGCGATAAGAGGTGTCCAGCGCCTGCGAAATGTGTGGCGCATCGTGAATCTTTTTGAACTCTATGCCACGTTATTGCCCGCCGACGGAGCCACCGCTGATACTGCTGGACGCACTCCCCAGATGGTGGATATTTTAGCCAGAACACAACTGATCCGGCAACTTTTGGATAGTACATATGACCAAATGTTTGCTGACCGTCTACAGGCAGCCATCATGCTGGCGTATGTTGAAGACGCGGAGATTGATAAAGAGAGAAGAGAGCATCCTCCATCGACGAGAAGAGGAACTGCGCGAATTTTACAGTTGGATGAAGTATTTCAACAGATGGACATGGATCGTCAACAAACTCGTACAGCTATCCAAGGGCAGCTTTTCCCGTTGTTGGTCTATGCTTCTCTCGAAGGTGTGGTTTCAGGTTATCCGAATTGGAATTCTTCATCGGGTTGGAATTCCGAAGGCTCAGATCTTTGGAGTATTTTTCATCCAAATAGTCTACATGAATCTGTTGTTCGAAGGATCACCCCCTCGATGCCTGGTGACGCACGAGCGATGGGACGCTTAATGGATTTCTTGCGAGAAACGGCTCTATGGTCGGAAGTTTCTCATTCGAGAAATTATCGGGATATTCGTGACGCTTTGTTCTGGCTGCAAGAAAAAGGGACCGGTGGGTATGGTGCGCCGCATGTTTGGCGAGGGTTGGCCGCCCAACTGCCAACTTTAGAGCAACGATTAAATGTCTTTGGCCGCAATCCGGCGGAACAGGCTCGTGTGTGGTTTCCTCGCATCAATAATCCGCAAGCCGTTCTCAATCAAGCACAACGTCTAGCGACGAGACTGCAAGGTATTCTTCAAAACCCCGTCACTCCAACAACGTTGCCGCAGATGGTGGAGGCTTTTACTGACTATGCTCGTTTAACGGGAAGTGGAAGATCAGGATCCGTTCATTCGATCCCTGCTGTTCTTCGTTGGATTTCAGAACAGAATTTTCTAAGAGATCCGGGCAGGCATCAACGAGCATTAGTCAGTGCTGTAATCATGATGACCCATTATCTCAATGAAGAGACGGTTCCCCTAGGTTATTATTTGCATTTGGAAGTTGATCAAACCGGAAATGAATTCTCAGAGTTGGCTGCAGGCCCGGTTGTTGCGCGTCGATTCATCAAGACACCTAAGGGCGAGGAGTTCGATCAGATTTTTGTAGATGCGGGCCATAGGAGAGGAGCTTTTTATTATGAATATCAGAGGGATGTCCCAGTCACTATCATCCATCGTGAGTATCTTAATGGTTCTCTTGTTCGTCAGTCTCGAGAAACTTTTATAGACCGATTTCATCGACGATTCGCCGCTGTTCTTTTGCAGGATACATGGAAGAATGCTCAGGAGATAGGAGTGCCTGTCGAAGATCTGGCTAAATCTTCTGCGGATCATGAGGCCAAACATGGGATAGATGCCCATAGCGGGGGAATCATGTCGCGTCTGGCCAGAGATCATTCTTATCAGAGAAGAGTGATTGATAAATTTTCAGAACTCGTCGGACGTTATGCCCCTTCGTGGAGCCGATCGGTAACGAATGTGGCGCAAGGGGATTTAACGCACGCTGTGAATGTGGCCCGACCATTTCTGTCGGAACTTTCGGCGATGCTGCAGGAGGCGCGGAATAATTATGAGATTTATCAAAAATACCGCAGATATTGGAGAGATCGCACGGTAGAGTTGTATCAATTAGGACAAGACATCATCGACGGGGCGATAAGAGAGAGGCGGCCCGGAGAATCGATTGAGCAGGCGCTGAATCGTTTACATCAAGAACTTTTTGAAGAACCTTTAAGAGTCATTCAAGCGGATGAATTGGTTTTGCCGGTGGAAGGAAATTCCGTCGACGACGCGGTAAGGCGAGCCGTTGCTCCCGGTGTTGCTTTAACCGTCCCGGCCGCGGCAACGCCATCTGAAGCAGCTCCGGTCGATCCAACCCCGCCAGGAACGCCGCCTGAGGAAGCCAGCGAGTTTCAGAATGCAATTCATGAGGAGCAATATAACCAGGAAGTCCGACGGGCGTTGAAAATAATTCGAGAAGAAATAGAATCAAAGTATCCGGATATTTTGTTGTTTCAAAATGAGGTAACTGGTGAAATCAATTTTAGAAAAGCGGTTGAGGAGGCCGGAGGTAGAATTGATTTAGGAGATGGAAATGCTCTTTATTTTGAATCTGTGACCGGTGTGAGCGGAATCAAACGAAAAATTCTTGTCTTTCGGCATTCGGAATTTAAAAATTTGGAAAACATTCCAGGACATGAAGGGTTTGGTCATGCGGGGCGGGGACGGTTAGCTATTTATGCCAGTGATGCGAAGAAAGAGACTCATGAATTTGGGGAGTTGAATGCCTGGATTGGTTTTGTGATCAATGGGGATGCAGCCAATACGGTTCGGTCTGTAAGGCCTCAAGAAATTGCCACGAGGAGAGATGTCGAGGAGGGACGTCTAGGAGAAAGACTCATCGCCTGGGCCAATGGATTTATTGATGGAACGCGAGATCGGGATCAGCGAGTCTCAGATAAGGAGCTTCTGCGTCGACAAAATTTATTGATTGCTAAGTATCATGAATTTCATCGCACGGGTCTTCAGTATGAATATTATGGTCATGAGAGTGAGATGCCAGTTTATAACCCAACCATCACCCGTCTCGAACGTGCCATCACCGACGGGACTTTTGATTTTGCGATTGCGGCCAATGGGTTGCAAGAAAGTCTGCCTGTGATGCTGCGGGATGCATGGCCAGAGGTCAGGCGCTTGGTCGAATCCTGGGAGGTCAGGGATGCTTATAACGAGTTCCGAGTAGGAACGAGATTTGCTTCTCTCCCGTCGTCGGATCAAATTCGATCGAAGTCTGATAGCCTGGCCAGTCCACATTTGAGTATTGTGCGGGTCAAAGGGGAGGCGGGATTTTATATCGCTTATGAAGATATGCCGTTGGTTCATGTTCATCTGGAGAGACAAGGAAAATCAACGGTGATCATCAAAAGGCTTTGGATTCATCCTTATTTGCGAGATACGGATTTGGGAAAGAAGATACTCATCGGGATTTTCAAAGATCTTAAAGAAAAAAAATATAAGGATGTTGTTGTCAATTCCGAAATTTTATTTGCTCTGGAGGATGATTTGCAGATGAAAATGGATCGGCCCCCGCAAGAAGGCAGAAGGGAATATCATTTTGATTTTAAAGATGTGCAAGTCAGCGATCACGACATCACTTATTCGATGTTCAGTTTGCAAGAACATCAGCTGCGCAACCGCGAGGTGCAAAGAGTCATTAAGTTGATCGGTCTGGATTTGATAGAGGCTATGCGGTCGAAAGATAGTAAGATCAAGGGAATTAAAAATTTTGTGAAAGCCGACGGAAGTTATGACTTGAGAGAATTGGTCAATGCGAATGGGGAGCGGATCGATTTGCCCAATGGAACCTCTCTTTATTTTGAGAAGACGGCCCTTGTCCCTTCGGAGATCCTGGTTGTTCGGGACCCGCGTTTTAAAAAGGGACACGCAGGTCGTGGGCGTTACGGTTTGGCTGTTTATGCTTCGACGGAAATTGGAAAAGTTGACCATGAATTGAGGGAGTTAGACGGCTGGATCCTTTTTGCCCGTACGGAGAATATTGCAACCGAGGCAGAGATTATGGCTGGGAAGTTGGGTGAGAAATTGCTTGCTTGGGCCAATGATACAACTGTCGGCGATGAAAAGTTGTTACGTCGACAAAATTTAATCATCAAAGAATATTATGATCTTCATCAAGCGGCGCTGGCGGCCGAATATGCAGGACGAGAACAGGATATGCCTCAATTTCGTTTGATGGTGCGTCAGCTAGAAGCTCCCATCAAAGATGGGACATTTGATTTTACGATTGCGGAAGAGGGGAGTTTGGCTCAAATGTCTTTGGCGGGTAACGAGTCGGTTGTAAGTACTCCTGGTGGTATTGATTTAAATTCCGTTGATTTGGATATTGATGGAGTTCGGCAGGGTTTCTTTTTGCCCAGTGGAGCGTCTTCTTCAACACCTATTCTTATCGACGGATTAGTCCCCATTATCATCAAAATGACGCCTGTTACAAATCTTCCATTCTTCTTGGGAGAAATTGAAAATAAAGAAAAACGGGTTAGTGGTTAAACCAGGAATATGTTATATTTGAGGCAGATGTAAACCTTTTCTACAAAGGGAGATAAAAATGTTGAAGATGGCCTTTTTAAGATCACGTAGTTGTCTTCTGGTCCTCCTCGGAGGATTTTTTATTTTCTCTTCTCTATCGCTCAGTGGAATTCCTGAAGCTTCTGCCCAAAATCGTTTTCGAGACAATGATTTAGAGCGACCTGTGATTACCGGTCCCCTTTATAATGGGGACGTAATTATTAGAGGTCGGTACAACGCTAGTTATCAAAATGTGCATTTTGAATTGATTAAAAATGTTCAGGATGCTCATGAGGGGGCGGTGCCTGGAGTGAATGGTAATTTTGAATTTCGAGTTGATTGGCGTGGAGGAGTTCTGCAGGCGGGAGACAGGATGGCTGTGGTTATGGTCTTTCCTCCGGAACGGACTTGTGGTCCTGAACATTGTACCGACGGGCCTGAGCATTTCGCCGTCAGTGAAGAAGTTGTGGTCCGAGAGTACAGGCTACCCGCGCCGATAATTATGACAAGACTTTATGCCGGGGATAACGGAATTTTCGTCCAGTATGATGCCAGCCATTATTCTTATGGCGCTCCTTTTACAACCCATCTTAAAGTTTTTCGAAATAATGAAATGCTCGTCCGAGAAGTCATTGACGGTGATGAGTATCATATGGACCAGATGACAATCCAGCTTCCTGGTGATGAGCAGTTAGGCGCTGGGGATAACATTTATGCGTTATTAGAAGTTACTACGCAGGACTGGCGGCATGTTTTTGACAGCGCCACAGGCCGAAACGTTCGCGTTGCCGCTTTGCCAGCACTTGATCGACCTGTCATCACGAGTACGTTGTCTGCGGGATCAAGTCGTCTCCGAGGGACTTACAACCCCATTCACGTGGATGCTTCGCTTCTGGTTTACATTAATAATGAAGTTGTTCATTCCGTCGAACGATTGCAGGACGGAGTGTTTGATATTCTGCTTCCTGCTGAAATTGTTTTAGAAGAGGGCCAGAGAGTTAAAGTCGGGTTGGGTGCGCGATATAACGCAAATAGCGTTCCTTTGCAAAGTGCACAAAGCCGGGAAGTTGTGGTCCGTAGCAGTGAACAGGGTAATGGGGGAAGCAATCTCGATATCGTCGAGCCGATTTATGCGGGAGACCGACCTTTTATGGTGCGCTTTTCTCCACAATTGCAAGATGTGTTAATGACTATTTATATCAATGGTCGAGAGGATGGCATGCGCGCTCCTCGCCAAGAAGAACAACGAACGGGAGAATTGGGAATTTTTATGCCTGAGGTTTCTCCTTTGCGGGGGGGAGATGAAGTGCGAATCGAAATGGAAGCCCGTCGACAACGAGGGGCAGCATTAGAGCCTTTTCAGGATCGCGCGATTGTTCATCCTTTGCCTTCTTTACAACCGCCTGTTATTCAAGCACCTCTTGAAATGGATGATAGAAGAGTGCGAGGAATATATGATCCTCATTGCGGAAGTCCTGTGATCGAAGTTTTTGTTAATAATCAATCGGTGGCTCGGGAGGAACATCCTCAAAATGGAGAATTTGATGTTGAGATCCCTGACGCATTACATGGACAGGCCGATGTGCATGTGATTTCGCATTGCACCATACAGGGAAATCGGCAGCAGGATGTCAGGAGTGCTATTGTGG
>JANLHA010000021.1 GCA_024653845.1 Candidatus Omnitrophota bacterium
CATCTTTGAATGTCCCTCGAGAGAGAATCATCCAGGCCCTGGGCGGACTGGTCATTTTTTTAATTTTCATCCATGTTATTTTACAAGGGTTGATCACCATGCAGGCGATCACGCATAAAAAATACCAGCGGGAAGCGGAAGATATGGGGCCGGCAAGCATCAAAGCTCAAGCCGTGATTCAGGAGGTCCGAAAACTCCAGGGAAAGGTGAAGTCGGTTCATGAAGTGGTCGGAGAAAAAAAGATTTTTTGGTCGCAGAAGTTGAATGCGGTCAGTGACCAGATCCCTCGGGGGGTATGGTTGACGAAAATCCATCTCGATGAAAATGATTTCTTAATTTATGGAAGTTCGGTTTCTAAGAATAAAGATAAGATGGTGGGAATCCATCAATTTGTTGCGGACTTGAAAAAGAATCCGAGTTTTTTGAAGAATTTCAAGCGAATTGATTTGAGGATTGAAGATCGGATGATCCAGTCGACTGAAATTGCGGATTTTACGATTTCGGTCGAAGTGGAGAAAATTGACAATAAGCGCGCGAGTCCTTAAAACTTATGATAAAATCACAGTGGTCTGATCAACTCAAAACAATCTTTGCAAAAATTAATGAAGCAAATCCATTTTATCTCGTCGGAGGGGTGGTTTTTATCATTTTGGCATTCGATTTTCTCGCGGTGATGCAATTCCAGATCCGTGAGCTGGCTTCGATTGGCGCGCAGAACAAGGAATTGATAAGCAATGTTATGAAAACCAAGGCAGATATTGAAAATATCCCGCAGTATCAAAAAGAAATTGAGTCTTTCAAAGTGCAACTGGAAGGAACACAGCAAAAAATTCGATCGCGGGAAGCCCTCTCGGTAGTTTTAGAAGAGGTTTCTCGTGCGGCCAGTCAGGATCAGGTGGGTATTGGAAAAATTGTGCCAGATCCTTCTGAGGAGAAGTCCATTTTGAAAACGAGCGATGGAGAATATTTTTCGATTCCGATTGCCATTGAGGCAAAAAGTGGTTATCATCAGTTCGGTCATTTCCTCAATCGCATCGAACGAGAAAGCCCATTTTTAAAAATTGTGGAATTTGAAATCTCGGCAACCCCAGAAGTGTCGCAAAAACATGATATGGATTTAACCCTGCATGCCATTTTTTTTGATACAATGGGCCATGAGGAATGAAGAGGCTAGCGTTCATAGTTTTGTTGATTTTGGGAAGTTCTTTCGTATACGCTCAACAAGAGCCATTTGTTTATGACGACCATGGGAAGAGAGATCCATTCTGGAGATTGGTTCTTCCTAATGGATCGGTCGTCAATTATGACCGAGATCTTTTGGCCACGGATTTGGTGGTGGAAGGAATTGTTTCGGATGCGGCGGGGAAGAATGTTGCGATTATCAATGGGCAGATTTTGAAAATAGGGGATCCGATTGGCGCATATACGATCAAGTCGATTGAATCTGACGGAATCACGATTGAAAAAGGTCAAGAAATCATGACTCTCAAAATTAAAAAGGAGGATTAAGAGCAATGTTGAAAAAACCAACCATCCTATGTGGGTTGGTCCTCTTGTCTTCTCTTCTGTATGCTCAAGAGACAACCAGTGTTACAGCGCCTTCAGTCCCTGCGGAAGAATTGGTTGTTTCCGACGAGAAAGAAGGCAATGTGAGTCTTGATTTCCGAGATGCGGATATCCAAAATGTTTTAAGGATTCTTTCTTATAAAAGTGGCGTGAATATTGTCGCTGGGCCAGAAGTGACGGGATTGGTCACTATCCAGTTGAAGGATGTCCCCTGGCAAAAAGCCTTGGATGTGATTTTACAAACATATGGGTATGCCTATGAACAGAGAGGCAATATCATCACGATCACGACGATTGAGAATTTGAAAAAACGTCGGGAAGATGCCGCGATTCTTTCAGAGCAAGAACCTTTGGTCACTCAAACGTTTCTTTTGAATTATGGCAAGGCTACCGATGTCATTAAATCTATTGAGAAAATGAAATCGGAACGAGGATCCATCGATTACGATGAGCGAACCAATGCATTGATTGTAAGGGACACTAAGGAAAATGTGGAATTCATTGGTCAGGTGATTGCGGAATTGGATTCGACGACACCGCAGGTTTTGATCGAAGCTAAAATTATTGAAACAACATTGAGCAATACCGAAAAATTGGGAATTGATTGGGTGATGCAGGCCACCGGCACGGGCCCCCAGCGTCCGCACATTTGGCCTTTTACCACAGATACTGCCAACAAATATTTCCCGGACAATATTCCGGCAGCGGAAGCTTCCAAATTTAATTATGGGACGATCAATTTTCAACAATTGCAGGCTGTTTTGGAATTATTAGGATCTCGATCTGAAACAAAAATTTTGTCGAATCCAAGAATTGTGACGCTGGATAACCAAAAGGCAAGGATTGTGGTCGGGACGCAATATCCCCTTCCACAATATACATATAACGAAGAACAGGCAAGATTGCAGGTCAACGGTTGGGAATACAAGGATATTGGAGTGATTTTCGAGGTGACGCCGCATGTGAACAATGCGGGGTTCGTGACTCTGGATTTGGAGCCGAAGATTACAGGGATTTTGGATTTTGTGACAGTTGAAAACACATCCTTACCACGGTTAAGTACCGAGGAAGCTAAGACGAGTGTGATGATTCATGGCGGTGAGACGCTGGTGATTGCCGGTCTGATCAAAGACCAGGTCACGGATGTGAAAAAGAAGACTCCTCTCTTGGGGGATGTTCCTTTTTTGGGACTTCTTTTTCGAAAAAATGAGAAGACTGTAACAAAAACCGACCTTTTAATCTTCCTTACACCTCACATTATTACAGTTGATACTCCTTCAGAATAACGACGAGTTGCTCGTCCTGTGATCTGACGATCTGCCATGCTTTGTGGCAGAGAATATTTTTTTGTCAGAATAACAAGTAGGACATTTTTAAGAAAGAGGTGAATTGCTGTGTCGAGAGAAATTTTGATTCAGATCAGAGGGGAAGAAACCAAAGTCGCGATCATTGATAACGGTCAGCTGGATGATTTCTTGATTGAAGTGGAGCATTATCAATCGATTTTGGGAAATGTTTATAAGGGCAAAGTGGAATCGATTTTACCTTCGATCAATGGCGCTTTTGTCAACATCGGGATGGAGAAAAATGGATTTCTTTATTTGACCGATGTGGTCAGCCCTCATGGCGAGGAAATTTCAGGACCCAAGAAAATTATTCAGCGCATTTTTAATCGGGGCAAAAAAGACGCGGCCGCGGCAAAACCCAGTGCCATTCCTTTCAAAGAAGGCCAAGAAATTTTAGTGCAGGTTGTGAAAGATCCTTTCAGCAATAAAGGGGCCCGCTTGACGACCCACGTTTCATTAGCCGGACGTTTTGTCGTCTACATGCCGTATGAACATCATCACGGGATTTCTAAGAAAATCGAAAATTTGGAAGAGCGTCACAGGTTGCGAGAGGTGATCAAGGAATTCACCTTTGCTAACCAGGGCGGATTCATTGTTCGTACGGTTTCCAAAGGCGAAGGGAAGAAGGAGTTGGTGCGGGACGCCAAATTTCTGTACAAGATTTGGCAGCAAATTTTGGCATTGGCTGAAAAGAAAAAAGCTCCGGCCCTGATCTATAAAGAATACGATTTGATTTGGAAGGTCGTGCGAGATTATTTGACGGAAAATGTCACTCGCGTGCAGATCGATTCCCAAGAAGATTATCAAAAGCTCTGCAGATTTGTGGAAAATTTGATCGGTAAAGAAGAGGTTCCCAAAATTCAATATTATGATGGGACCGTTCCTCTTTTTAAGGCCAGAGGCGTTGAAGAGGAATTGCATAAAGTTTATAATACCAAGGTCGAGCTAAAATCAGGCGCGCACGTTGTGATTGAATCGACGGAAGGCCTTATCGTTGTAGACGTCAACAGCGGAAAGTTTAGGACCAAAGCGCCGCCGGAAGAGGCTGCTTTTATGGTGAATATGGAAGCCGCTCCAGAAATTGCCCGGCAGCTGCGTTTACGCGATTTGGGCGGTATCATTGTCATCGATTTTATCGATATGATGAAAGAAGGTCATAAGCGACGGGTGATTGAGGCCTTGCAAGTGGCGTTGGCCAAAGATCCGGCCAAAACCGAAGTGAACCGAATCTCCAATTTGGGGTTGGTGGAAATGACCCGTGCGCGTACAGGCAAAGCCTTGGAGTCCATCACCTTCACCTCCTGCCCTTATTGCGATGGGCGTGGGAAGGTGCGGATCACCTAAGATTTTTGTTGACTTTTAAAGATAATAAGCTTTAATGATAGCTTCAACGTTTGGACTTCCGCGTTTGGTGATCTGCTGCGTTGCAACCTGCGGTGCTCGCTCAACGTACATAAACAGTACGTCTCGCTTTGCTCCTCGGTTACGCCTTGCATCTCATCCAAACGCACAAGTCCTTATCGAGTAAGGAGGATTCATTATGTACGCCATTGTCCAAGTGTGATCTTATCAATATAAGGTTGAAACGGGAGATACTATTGAAGTCAACCGGTTAGAAGTCGAAGAAAAGAAAGATATCACGTTAGATAAGGTGTTATTATTTGCCAATGAGGAAGATGTTCGCATTGGAAGACCTTATCTCAAAGACGTCAAAGTGAAAGCCGCGGTTGTTGAACAAACTTTGGGAGACAAGAAAATTGCTTTCAAAAACCGTCGACGTAAGCATTTCTCGAATAAAAAAGGTCATCGCCAAAAGTTGACCGCTTTGAATATCACCAAAATTGAAAGTTAAGCAGGGAAGTCGAGTGTTGCTCTTTCGGGTGGCCGAGCTCCAATGCGAGTAACGCCCGCCTGCCGGACGGGCAGGCATCCGCAAGGGGTCAAATTATGTTTATCGATGAAGTAAGGATCTTTGTCAAAGCAGGAGGAGGGGGAAAAGGGTGTGAGAGTTTTTATCGGGATCTCTATACCCGGTATCCTCGCCCCGATGGTGGAGATGGCGGGAAGGGTGGTGATGTCGTTTTTTTGGCGGATCAAAATCTGCACACTCTTTTGGATTACCGTTTCAAACAACATTATGAGGGGAAAAGGGGTGGACACGCCAGCAGCAAAGGTAAGAAAGGCCGCACGGGAGCGGATTGCATTCTCAGGGTTCCCGTGGGAACCATTTTACGGGATGCCGATACCAAATTGTTGATTCGAGATCTCAGCGTCGATGGACAGTCTCTCATTGTTGCTAAAGGCGGTCGAGGAGGTCGAGGGAATGCAGGAAATCGGACCCCTACTCTGCCAGAAAAAGGTGAAGAGCGCACCATTCACCTGGAGCTCAAACTCATTGCGGATGTCGGGCTTATCGGTTTTCCTAACGTAGGTAAGTCGACGATCATTTCAAACATTTCTAAAGTCCGTTCTAAAATTGCGAATTATCCTTTTACGACCAAACAGCCAATTCTTGGAGTTGTCCATTCCGAAGATTTGAATTTCATTGTTGCAGATTTGCCAGGACTCATTGAAGGCGCGCATGAAGGCAAAGGGCTCGGAGATCGCTTCCTTAAGCATGCGGAGCGAACAAAAGTTTTAGTGCATGTGTTGGACATGGCAGGAATGGAAGGCAGGGATCCGCGCAAAGATTATCAAATCATCAGTGAAGAGCTGGAGCAATATAGCGACGAGATTTCTGTCAAAAAACGCTTGGTGGTTGCTAACAAAATGGACGTGCCGGAAGCCGCAGCCAATTTGAAAAAATTCAAGAAGAAATTTCCTGGTGAGATTATCGAAATTTCCGCTTTGCAAAAACAAGGCTTGGAAGAATTGGTTGAGAAAATCAAAGAGCAGCTCAGATCAAGCTAAGATGTTTTTAGGTTCTAACCTATGTCTCGCAAATTTTTTCGTCCCATCAAAAAAATTGTGATCAAAGTGGGTTCCAGTGTGATGGCCACTCACACCAAGAGCCGTCGAGTTCCTTATCTTAAATCCTTAGTTCATCAAATCAGTGCTGCCAATGCCCAAGGCTTGGATGTTGTTCTGGTCAGTTCCGGAGCGATTGTCTTAGGGATGGTCGAGTTGGGATTGAAGGTTCGTCCGTCGGACGTAGCGTCTTTGCAGGCGTTAGCTGCGATTGGTCAAGCCGTCTTGATGAAGAATTACAGTGATCTTTTTAAGAAGGCCAAAACCAAGTGCGCGCAAGTGCTTTTGACATGGGATGATTTTGATTCACGTCATCGTTACAATAACGCCCGACATACTTTGGCAGCTCTTTTGGAACGTCGCGTGATTCCGGTGGTTAATGAAAATGACACGATCTCAACAGAAGAAATCAAATTTGGTGATAATGACAAGCTTTCGGCTTTTGTCGCGAGTTTAATTGGGGCAGACCTCTTAATCATCCTTTCCGACGTGGAAGGATTCTACGATTTGCAGTCAGGGAAGAAAGAAATTTTTCGTGAAGTCAAAGAGATCACTAAGGAGATCGAAGGCCTTGCCGGAGGGACAGAGAAAAAACATATTTCCACCGGCGGTATGTCGGCCAAGCTTCAGGCAATCAAAATTGCCACACATGCTAATATTCCATGCATCATTGCCAATTGGCAGACCAAAGATGTATTGTCTAAAATTTTGCAAGGTGATCGTATTGGAACGTTTTTTATGGAGAAGGAAGAAAAGCTTTTGGCTCGACGACATTGGATTTCGTTTGGTGCCAAGCCCAAAGGGCGTTTGGTCGTCGATGAGGGCGCTAAAAATGCCCTTCTTAATGGGGGACGTAGCCTTCTTTTGCCGGGAGTTTTGAAGTGGGAAGGTCATTTTCGTCCTGATGAAGTGGTCGTAATTTGTGATCAGCAGGGAGAAGAAATTGCTAGAGGGATTATCAATTATGCCGCTGCGGATTTGGAAAGACTCAAAGGTGCCAATGATAAGCGAGGACAGAAAGAAGCGATCCATCGAGATGACTTGGTGTTGTGTAAAAGATAGCAGGGATCTGCTGATATAAAATATGAAGAATGCGCTCGAACAACAAATTCGAAAAATTGCACAAGCGGCTAAAAAAGCTTCGTATGCTCTCGCCTTGGTTTCAACCGATGAGAAAAATGCTGTTTTGAAAAAAATGGCCCAGGCCTTGCTTTCTCAGGCCAGTTTTTTGATGACAGAAAACCAAAAAGATCTTCTTGAAGCGAAACGTCAAAAATATCCCGCGTCACTCGTCGAGCGATTGCTTCTCAATGAAAAGCGTATCAAGGCGATGGCCGATTCCCTTCAAGAAACGGCTCAACTCAAGGATCCGGTCGGCGAAATTTTGGAAACCAATCACCGTCCGAATGGCTTAGTGATTCAAAAAGTGCGAGTGCCGATTGGTGTTGTGGGGATCATTTATGAATCGCGTCCTAACGTCACCAGCGATTGTATCGGTTTGTGCCTCAAAGCCGGTGATGCCGTGATTCTCAAAGGGGGGAAAGAAGCTGTTTATTCGAATAAGGCCATTTTAAAAGTTTTGCGAGAAGTTTTGAAGGATTCCAAGATTCCAGCCGATGCCATCCAGCTCATTGCCTCAGTTGACCGGACCGCAGTGAATATTTTATTGAAACAAAAAGAAACCGTGGATTTGATTGTCCCTCGAGGGGGCGAAAGTCTTATTGAATTCGTGGCGAAGCACTCCTTGATTCCCGTTGTGAAGCATTACAAGGGCGTATGCCATACGTATGTCAGCGAACATGCGGATTTGAATATGGCGCATCACATTTCTTTCAATGCCAAAGTGCAGAGACCGGGAGTTTGCAATGCCATGGAAACGCTTTTGGTTCATCGAGACGCGGCCCCGCGTTTCTTGCCGGTCATGGTCGACGAGTATAAAAAGGCGGGTGTCGAAATTCGTGGATGTCCGATCACTCGTCGGATGGTCAAAAAAGGAATCAAAGCCGCAAAAGAAGCGGATTGGTATACGGAATATTTAGATTTGATCCTTGCGGTCAAGGTTGTGGATTCTTTGCAAGAAGCTATCGATCATATCAATACCTATGGATCCCATCATTCCGATGCGATTGTGACCGACGATCAAAAAGAGGCTGAGCTTTTTTGTAAATCGGTTGATTCTGCATGCGTGTATACGAATGCCTCAACACGTTTTACCGACGGATATGAATTTGGATTGGGAGCAGAAGTTGGAATCAGTACGGATAAAATCCATGTGCGCGGGCCTATGGGGCTTGAAGGTCTGACGACGTACAAATACATTGTGACAGGAACGGGTCAAGTGAGGCAGTGATGCAACGCATTGGCATCTTAGGCGGCACGTTCAACCCGATTCACGTGGGACATCTTGCGATGGCGGAAATGGCGAGGGAAAAATTTTCTCTTCATAAAATCATTTTTATCCCCTCGCATACGCCGCCGCACAAAAAGATCTATCATTTGGCTTCGGCTCAAGACCGCTATGAGATGGTGCGTTGTGCGATTCAAAGTCATCCGGATTTTGAGGTTTCTGATCTTGAGATCAAAAGAGAGGGAAAATCGTATACGGTTGATACAGTTAAGCAATTGATGGCGATGTTCCCGAAGGGCAGTAAACTTTTTTTTATCGTTGGGGGCGATAGTATTGAAGAGCTCCATACGTGGAAGAACATTGAAGAGATCCAAAGGCGAGCCACATTTATCGCCGTGAATCGGCCGGGCCATGATACGCATCAAGCTAAAATCAAACATCTTTCTGTGACGATGCCTGGCATTGACATTTCTTCTTCATATGTTCGCCAACGATTGCAGGAAGGGAAAACGGTCAAATATTTTGTGCCCAATGCCGTTTTAGAATATATTGAAAAGCATCGGCTGTATCAGTAAAGTTTAAAATTTCAACATCCTTTTGCCACATAAAATCTTGAGAGGAGTTAACGATGTCTGAAAATCCACGAGATGCTATTAAGTTTGGAACCGATGGTTGGAGAGGTGTGATCTCTGACAATTTCACTTTTAAAAATGTTCGCATTGTTGCCCAAGCGATCAGTGATTGGGTCAAGCAAGATGCGTCCAAAATTTCAGGACAGAAAAAGATGCTTGCCGTGGGATATGATACGCGATTCATGTCAGGCGATTATGCCAAGCTTGTCAGCCAGGTCTTTGCCGCTAATGGGATTGATGTTCTTCTTTCAGACACTCCGATTCCTACCCCAGCTTTAAGTTATGGCGTTCCCGATAACAAATGTGTTGCCGGTATTATGATCACAGCAAGCCATAATCCTTATCAATTCAATGGCATCAAAATCAAAACGCCTCAAGGCGGTGGTGCTTCAAAAGATATTACGGATCGTGTGGAAGCTTATTTGGGGCAAGCCGAGGTTAAATCGTTGGATTTGAAAGAAGCCATTGCCCAGAAAAAAGTTGTGATTCATGATTTTAAAGTCCGGTATTTGCAATTTATCAAGGGTTACATTGACCTCAAGAAAATCAAGAATGCACGATTCAAAGTTTTGACAGATGCCATGCATGGAAGCGGGAACGGTTTGATGGGGGAGATTCTAAAAGAAACCAAAATCCGTCTTGAGCTCATGCGCTCGGACGTGAACCCTTATTTTGAGGGGAAGAAACCCGAACCCGTTGTTGAATACTTAAAAGAAATTTTATATCGCGTCAAAAAAGAAAAGTTCGATTTAGGTTTGGTTCTCGATGGGGATGCGGATCGCATTGCGAGTGTGCAGCCGGGAGGGGAATTTCTACATCCTCAGAAGATTTTAGGGCTCTTGATTTTGCATTTGGTCCGCAACCGTGGCCGTAAAGGCGGGGTGGTCAAAACACTTTGCGGGACCACGATGATTGATAAAATTGCTCAAAAATTAGGATTGAAGCTGTACGAAACTCCTGTCGGATTTAAATATATTTCAGATTTGATGGTCGCCGAAGAAATCGTCGCGGGCGGAGAAGAGGCCGGCGGCATGGGCGTTCAGGGTTTTGTTCCCGAGCGAGATGGGACCTTGGCAGGCCTTCTTCTCTTGGAAATGATGGTGTACCAGAAGAAAAATATCAAAAAGATCGTCGATGAAATGGAAAAAGAATTCGGACGCTATTATTATGAACGGGCGGATGTTCAGTTGCAGCCAGGTAAGAAGGTCGATATGGTGGCTGTTGCAAAGACCAAAAAACTTTTAGGGAAAAAGGTTGTGGATGTGAAGGATTTTGACGGGGTGAAGCTCATTTGTGAAGATGAAAGTTGGTTGATGTTGCGTCCATCAGGAACGGAGCCCTTGGTGCGGGCCTATTCTGAGGCAAAGTCGCTTGATCGCGCTAAAAAGTTGATCAAGTATGGCGAAAGTTTGCTGAAGAAGTGACTTAAAATCATCTCCGGTAAAATTTAAGCTTCTGGATCGAGCCCAAGGATCGCAACTGTTATGAATTTGAAAGAGTCTTTTCTCTATTCTCTGCTTTATGTGTTCTGGAAGCCCCTCAGCTTCTTCTTTTTCCCCGTTAAAGTCGTTGGACGACAGAACATCCCCCGAACAGCAACATTCATTTTGGCCAGCAACCATCTGAGCAATTTGGATCCTCTTCTTTTGGGATTTGCCATTCGTCGTGTTCCAAGCTATATGGCCAAAGAAGAGCTCTTTCGGCATAAACTTTTTGGCGCTTTGATCCGAATTTACCAAACTTTCCCCGTCAAACGAGGCAGAGCGGATATTGGGGCCATGCGTGAAGCGTTCAAGCGAATCAAGAAGGGGGAAATTGTAGCTCTTTTCCCAACAGGGACCCGCGAAGGGGCAACTGGTGGGGCGGAGAATTTTCAAGAAACTCCACAGGTGGAGTCAGGATTGGGGTTTCTTGTGGCCAAGAGTGGATGTTCTGTTCTGCCGGTGAGAATCATCGGTTCCGATAAAGTTCTTCCTCGGGGTGCCAAATGGCCTACGCGGTCTCTGATCACCGTAATTATCGGGGCTCCTTTATTTTTCTCGAATGAAGAGGATTATTCGGTCATTTCGAAAAAAGTGATGCAAACCATCTGGGACCTGAATTAAAGGATGGTGATTTATTTCCTCATCCTTTTTATTGACAAATTATAGTTATCTGCGATAATGTTGAAACTTCAGAATAGGTAAGAAGTTTTATTCCTGTATCTGAAGAATTTTCTTAAAAGAGAGGTATTAAAAAACATGAGTGGAAATAAGCAATCTGTAATGGAAGAGTTGTACGCTAGTACTTTAAAAGATATCGAGGAAGGAGAAATCGTTTCTGGGACCGTCGTGGCCTTTAGTGAAAAAGAGGTCGTCGTTGACATCGGTTTCAAATCCGAGGGATTTGTTCCTATAGAAGAATTCCGTCATCACTTAGACCTTCATGTGGGACAGGTGATTGATGTTTTGATTGAATCTGTCGAAGATGACGAAGGCCGTGTCTTGTTATCCAAGCAGAAGGCTGAGAAGATGCGCGGATGGCAGAAGATCATGGGCAGCGTCGAAGAAGGCGATGTGGTCGAAGGCCGTGTGATCAAGCAAGTCAAAGGCGGTTACATGGTTGATGTGGAAGGATTGGAAGCGTTTTTGCCAATGTCGCTTTCCGCATTCAAAGGGTATCCTCCACACAACATCATGACCAGCAAGTTCAATTTTCAAATTGCTAAAATCAATAAACAACGGCGAAATATCATTCTTTCCCGTCGAGACATTTACCAAAAAGAACGTGAACAAGTTCGTGAGAAACTTTGGGGCGAGTTTAAAAAAGGTCAAAGACGCAACGGAGCCGTTAAAGGGATCACGGATTTTGGTGCCTTTATCGACTTAGGCGGTGTCGATGGTCTTCTTCATATCACGGACATGAGTTGGTCAAGAATCAACCATCCTAGCGAAATCGTTTCTGTTGGTGACAAGATCGATGTGGTGGTTCTGGATTTCGATAAAGATAATTCCAAAGTTTCTTTGGGATTGAAGCAAATCAGCCCAAATCCTTGGGACGGTATTTACGATAAATACCCTGCAGGATCTAATATTAAGGGTAAGGTCGTCAATATCATGCCATATGGGGTTTTTGTTGAAATCGAAAAAGGCATTGAAGGATTGCTTCATGCTTCTGAGATTTCATGGCAGAAAAAGATGGTCAATCCTCAAGAGATGTTCAAGGTTGGGGATGAAATCGAAGCTCAAATCATCAATGTTGATAAAGATTCCAAGAGGATTTCTCTCAGTATGAAACAATTGGAAAGAAATCCGTGGGACGAAGCGCAGCAGAAATTCCCGGTGAATGCTCGAGTGAAAGGAACTGTTCGTGGATTCACAGATTATGGAGCTTTTGTTGAGCTCGAATCTGGGTTGGAAGGAATGATCCACGTCTCTGACATGTCTTGGACGCGAAAAATCAACCATCCTCAGGATGTTCTTCAAAAAGGGCAAGAAGTTGAAGTCGTGGTGATCAATGTCGATTCACAAAATCGAAAAATCACTTTGGGTCTTAAGCAGTTGACTTCCAATCCGTGGCCGCAAATCGCTGAAAAGAATCCCGTCGGGACAGAGGTGGATGCTCAGGTAATTCTGAATTCCAACTTTGGTGTTTTTGTCAAGCTGCCCGAGGATGTTGAGGCTTTAGTATATTCTTCTGAAATTGATAAAGACAAAGCCGCTTCTCTTAAACCAGGTGATGCGTTGAGAGTTAAGATCATTAAAGTTGACGTCGACCAAATGAAAATTGGCGTTAGCACGCGATTGTCTTAAGTAAGACGCATTTTTTAGATGATAGCAATCAAGATCATAGGGTTCCATTGAGCTCTATGATCTTGTTTTTTCGGTGACTCTTATGAAAGATGTCTTGCAAATCATTTCGCGCGGAACCGCAGAGATCATCTCGACCGAAGGTCTCAAGAAGAAGTTGGATGAGAGCCAGAAATCCAGGCGCCCTTTGCGTGTCAAGGCTGGATTTGATCCAACAGCTCCAGATCTTCATCTGGGGCACGTGGTTTTGCTTCGGAAGTTACGACAGTTTCAAGATCTGGGGCATCATGTTTTTTTTCTCATTGGAGATTTTACCGCCCAAATTGGAGATCCGACCGGACGAGATCAACTGCGTCCTAAGATGACCTCGGATGTTGTTCTCGAGAACGCCAAAACATATAAAAATCAGGTTTTTAAAATTTTGGATCCCAATCGCACGGAAGTTGTTTTCAATAGCCACTGGTTAGCCAAATTAACCGCTCAACAAATTTTGGAATTGACGGCCCATTCGAGCGTGGCCCAGATGTTGGCCCGCGCAGATTTCAAGAAGCGGTTTGAAGATGGGCGAGAAATCAGTTTGCTTGAATTTGTTTATCCGCTTTTACAAGGGTATGATTCGGTGCATTTGAAAGCTGATATTGAATTGGGCGGTTCTGATCAGAAATTCAATCTTTTGATGGGACGTCAGTTGCAAGGAATTATGGGGCAAGAAGCTCAGGTTGTCGTCATGACCCCGCTGTTAGAGGGTACTGACGGGGAAAAGAAGATGAGCAAGTCCCTTGATAATTATATTGGAATCAACGAACCTCCCGAAGAAATTTTTGGAAAAGTGATGTCCATCACCGATGTTTTGATGATGCGCTACTATGAAATTCTAACCGATGTGGATCTTGCTCAAGTGAAGACCCTTCATCCTAAAGAAGCGAAGCTTCAATTGGCTGGTGAAATTGTGCGCCAATTTTATGGAGAAAAAACAGCTGCTGCAGCTCGACAAGGATTTGAAAAGGTTTTTAG
>JANLHA010000368.1 GCA_024653845.1 Candidatus Omnitrophota bacterium
CCAATACACTCGCTGCCATCCCATAGACCGGTTCCTCCATGAATCGTACGGAGAGCAAGGCCCCCGCAATCATCGAGAGGTTCAAGAGGCACGGACCAAAGGCCGGAGACGCAAAAGATCGAAACGTATATAAAAGAGCCATGGTGTGGGCGGTCAAACCAATCAAAATCAAATAGGGAAAAAGGATTTGCGTCAGACGAACGGTCAAATTCAATTTTGCAGGATCAGCGATAAACCCCGGAGCAATGATTCTCACAATCCAGGGCGCTAAAAGAATTCCTAAAACCGTGATAAAACTCAAAACCACAAGCGCCCAAAAGAGAATCACACTGGCAAACTGCCAAAACTCCTCTTTGGTCTTTTTCGTTTTATATTCAGCGAAAATGGGAACAACCGCGGAGTTAGTGGCCCCTTCCCCAACCAAATCCCTGAAAAGATTAGGGATTTTAAAGGCCACAAAGAAAGCATCTGCCCGAAAACCAGTCCCAAAGACCTTGGCCAGAATGATATCTCGTAAAAAACCTAGAATCCGGGAAGCCAATGTCCCTAAAGAAAGGATGGAACTGGACTTGATAATGGACCGATGGGAGTCTTGGGGGTGGCCTGAATTATTGTTTGACATCAAGAGATTGGTTTGTTATATTATCCCAATTCACAAAAGGCTATTTACGGAGGTTTTACACTATGCCACAACGCAAATGCGCGATCAAAACTTTGCGCAAAAATTCTCAGAAACATGCACACAATCTGGATATTAAAACAGATCTGAAGAAAACCATCAAGAAGTTTTTGTCTGCGGTTGCGCAAAAGAATAAAGATGAAGCGCAAACAAGTCTTCAGGGAATTTATAAAAAATTAGACAAGGCTGTTAAACGCAATATCCTGCATAAAAACACTGTTGCTCGTCGAAAATCCCGATTTGCCAGAGCTTTCACCGAAGTTGCTAAAGCTTAATTTCATTCGGCACCTTTCAACCGCGATTTTCCATAATCTTGCAAAGCTTGACCACAGCCAACTCTAAAGCCATCTCTGGCTTTAGACGGCTGCGCTTGATATTTCCATCCGCTTCCTGAAGAATCTCTAGCCCTTTTTCAAAATTTTTCACTCCAAAAACTTGGCAACGATTGCTCCAAAACCATACCAAGCCTCCCATAATCTGCAAGGGATGAATTCCATTTGAAAAAAGATCATTTAAAATTTTCAAAGCTTCGGCAGACTTTCTCGCCACCATCGCCTGGGTCATGTCAAAAACATTCGCTTCTTTTGCCCGAGGAAACTCAACAACTTGAACTTGCGAACGAATCTTAGAAAGAACCTTTTCTTTTTCAGAAAGATGCGTGGCGTCTAAAATCAGGGCCAAATGTTTTGGTAAAGACTCCAAAGTCGTAAAGAGGATTTCTTCCAGGGCGGGAGCACATTTTTGACAATCTTGCAAAATGACCAACCGTCGGCTGGCCACAGCTGGGAGCGTTAAAAGAGCTTTCTTTAAATTTTCTGCGGAAAGTTTATGTGCAGAAAGGATTTCACAATCAAATTTTGCGGCATCACTAGAGGTGAAAAGTTTTTTCTTGATCTCGGTGATTTTGGCCCGCTTCTTGTCATCATCGTCACCGATGAGAAGAACAAACATCACCAATCCTCAACGGTTCGTTCCACCACCCGACGGGCCAAGTCCACAATCGCCTCTTTAACAGCAGCCGATTCACTTGTCGCGTTTGGCCCGGTCAAAAAGTATGTGGCTTCACCCACAAATCCACTTTCTTCCCAAGCCACTTCTTGACGCTCGGCATTAAACATCTTAATGTTCACAATCACTTGAACACGATATTCTTCAATATCATCATTGTCGGTAAATCTTAATGCCGTACGATCATATCCTACGAGCTCGCCCTTGAGAATCAGATCGGCTTCCTCTTCTTCAGCGACACGCAAATGCCCGTCAAACAAAAATCGGTCCACGATCGCATTCTTGACATCCACCTCCAAAAGCGGCAAGTACACACTGCGTTGGTTCGCTGACGAATAATCAATTTGATTCGCAAAATTTTGAATGTGGATTTTCATGTGACGAGGCAAAACCGAACCTGTGCCGTATCCACATCCCGTCAGGAATACGCTCAAGACCAAAACTCCTAGCCATTTTCTCAACATGACTCCTCTCATTTCTCAAATTTAAGAGCCTGTAATTTCTCTAATGCTTTAGGCGCCCAAGATGTGTTCTTATAATTTTCCACGATGCTTGAATAATAAAGTCTGGCAGCTTGATATTTTTTCTGTTTCTCGTAAAACTGGGCGACCACAAAATTATTTTCAGCTTCTTTCTCTTTCAATTTGTTAACTTCATCTTTCGCTTTTTGAGAAAGTTCCGCGTCAGGATATTCTTTGGCGAATTCTTTGAATTCCTCGATGGCCGATTTGGTCACCTGCTGGTCATATTGTGCTTCGGAGGACCGCTGAGAATCGGCCAAGGCGATCTGATATTTCGCAGCTTTCGCCCATTCGCTTTCGGGATAATCATTGATAGTTTTCTCAAACTCATCCCGCGCTTCCTGATAAAGCCCTTTTTCATGCAAATATAAACCAATTTTGTATTGTGCCGACGGCGCATACGGCCCATAAGGGGCATTCTTGATGACGGTTCGAAAAACTTCAATGACATCATAACTTCCACCAATGATGGTCTTGATGATTTTATTTTTCCTGTCTTTGCCCTCAAGCATGGCATTACCGATGTCATATTGTTTCTTCACGACCTCACCCGCCTTGTCACTAAAGGGATATTTGTCCAGGACCAACTGATACTCTTTGTAGGCTTTAAACAAGGCGCCTTCTTTCTCCTGACAAGAAGCAATGTAAAATTGCGCGTCGGCCGCCTCGCGTGCTCGTGGATAATTTTTGATCAACTTCTCAAATTCTTTGACTCCTTGATCGCAGTCATTCTCATGGTAAAACCCCACGGCATATTCCAACTGCTCCTGGGGTGTGGCTTTGACGTGATTTTTAGGATTGATAAATTTGCCGGTTTCGGGAGTCCAAACCCAAAAAGCGTGACTGGCAACGGCAGGCATCATTCCAGAAATGAATCCTACAAAAATCAAAATTCTTAATACTCTTGTGATCATGATCATTCATCCTCCTTGAATTCTCTATATATCTTAGAGAATTCGATCATTGCATTTTAAAGAAATCTTGTAAGAATTGCAAACTTCTTTTATGAGGCGGAAGCTACGGTCTTTTGAGATCTTTTCATTGGGGACGATGGTGTGGCATTGGCTCCCAAAAAAAGCGGTAGATTACCGATAGGACGCATTTCCATAATCACCGGACGAAATCCTTCAAAAGGCATACTTTCGAATTTTTCAAGATCAACGCTGGGAGCAAATTCAATTTTCTCACCTTTTTCTTCAATGGCAACCTCATCCGGTCGCATACTGATCCCGCCTTCACGATCAGATCGGCCTTCTCCTACAGAAACCAATATCGCCTCATCGCCAGAAATATCCGACTTCGCCGTAACGCCAACACCTCCATCTCTCGTCATTTCTCGCCGAGTACGGATAGGAATTCTCGGAAGGCGACCTTCCTCAAGGAAAGTCTCGAAGAGTCCTAAAGGACCAGACATAGAACCCGGATCCTCAGGCCCAGTTCTTTTAACCACCGCTCGTCCTAAATATGTTCGGATGATCAAAGCCATTAACCCTGTGAAAGGCAATTCTCGATTGATCTCTCCTTCTTCTTCATCCTTACCAATGGCCCCTAAAGCACTTTTTAAAAACTTCTCTTCATCCAAGTCTGAAAAACTTTTTTGCAATTCTTCCAATTGGGCACGAGAACCATCATGGGCCTGAATGGTATGATAAGATTCTCTGACGACATCTCGATGAATAAGATTATAATCAAGAATCTCTTTGATTTTTTTAACGTCCAATCCAAACATCCGAGCCAGAACAAAAACCTGAAGATCACTCAAAAGCTCATGAACGATTTTAGAAGTCAAATCCTGCGGAACATAATGATATTGATCAATCAGCGTAGGATGCATCAGCTCATGGCCTCCTGCGACAAAAAAACGCAACGCCAAATCTGGATCTTGCCTCAAATATTGCGCTCCCAAATAAACTCCTCCCGAGGGGAATAGCTCAACCTGTACCTTTGCAGAATAACCTAAAACCCAACTATGAATAATCCGCCGAGCTATCGATTCTGCACCTTGAGCGGTAAGATGTTTGAGCCTGGCCTGTAAGGCGAGCAATATTGCCGTTAAATACATTTGCGCTTCCTCATCTTGCAGAACAACCGAATCCAACATCCGCTCAATGGCCTGGTTATCATGCGAGGCCACTCTGCCGATTTCCGTCGCTGGAGCAGCTAGTCGAGCTGTCATCTCTTCAAACGTTTTTTCATCGTAAGTGATCGGCTCTTCATCTTGGCTCGAATCAAAACTGCTGAAGAATTGTGCCGCGTACCAACTGAAGGCATAAATTCGAAAACGTGGATTGATATTTAAGTCCTGACGTTCTCCGTTGTTGATCACCGCCCTTAGGAGATCTTGACGCTCTCGATGGCGCAACAAGATCAAATATCCTACCCGCTCGTCTAAATGAGGATAAACGAGAAAATTAAGAATGCTGGACAGGTCAGCATCTTCACGCAAAATTTCTTGCAGAGCTGGTTGGTTTTCTTCGCTGATTTGAGGCCGAACGGCTTCAAAAAAGAAATCAACGACCAAAGGATCCCCATCAACTAATGCCTCGCGCAGATCAGAAACAACTTCGGCGACAATGTTCTTATCCAAAGCTTCATTACGAGCGATCGCAATAAGCTGGGTCAAAAGCGTTCTTCCAAAACTTTTCTGGAGGCCGTCTTCCAAAAGTACAGCGTTTCTGGCCAAGGCTGCCAAAATCATCAAACGCAATTCCACTTCATAAAAAAGTGCTTCATATTGATCTTTGAGTTCCGCCCATTTTGCAAACCCGTCAATATCTCCAGCGAACCGCAGCTTCAATTGCTCGAACTCAAAACTTTCACCTTGAATTTCTCTAATTCTTTCTGCTAAGCGAGTAAGGTCCCCCAGAAGGGTCTCAAGATTATTTCCAGCCACGATGAATATCGCTTGTTGCTCTGGAAGAGAAATCACATGGGGAGCCACGATGGCCAAATTCTTTAAAAGAGCTATCGGTGCGATCTTCTCCTCTAAAAGTTTAATGATGACTCTGACTAAACGATCCACTGCGGCAGGACTGACGTCTGATAATGATGATCCGGCCATAACCTCTGTTGCGAAAATCCTCTTATTGACATCAACCGAATACGCTTCTAAGGGAGGTAACAAAGATTGAAAAACTCGCTCCGTCGTACTCAGGTTAACCAACCATTCATAAACATTCCTAGCCTGAGAACGCGCAAATATCGCCTCTTGATAAAGCTGCTCAAACCGTAAACGTTGTCGTCGATCTTGAACGGCAGGGACCGGTCTGGGTAAAGCAAGATCGGCCTCCACTTCT
>JANLHA010000154.1 GCA_024653845.1 Candidatus Omnitrophota bacterium
TGTTCTCAAAATGATGATGGTGGGTGCCAAAGCGGCCATGCTGTGCTCGATTTTACTGCGAAAGGGCGTTGATCATCTTTCAAAAATTCAAAAAGAGATGGTCGAATGGATGGAGAAAAATGAATATGAATCAATCCATCAAATGCAAGGCAGCATGAGTCAGAAATTGTGTACGAACCCAAAAATATTTGAACGTGCCAATTATATGAAAGTTCTGCAGAGTTATAATCAATAGGAACAGTTGAAAATAAACAGAAGCTGCTACTAATAACGCGGAATAGTAGGATCAACTTCTTCCGACCACGCCTGAATTCCTCCCTTAATGTTAACAAGAGAAGAGTAGCCTTGGGATTTTAAGAATTCGATAGCTTTGGCGCTGCGGCCGCCCATTCTGCAAAAACAATAAATGGGTGTATTTTTCGGGATATCGGCGAAATTTCTTTCTAAAGTGCTTAAAGGTTTGAGGTGCGCACCTTTGATACGAGCGATATCCCATTCATCTTGCTCGCGCACGTCGAGCAAATAGAGGTTTGGCTTTTGATCACGTAATTTTTTTAATTCGCGTACAGTAATTTCTTGAATGGGCTGACCCGTTACTTGAGTCTGTGTGGTGCACTGCCAGTTTTCTTCCTTTAATGTATCAATCGTCGGATGCGGTCCGCACAACGGACATTCAGGATCTTTTTTGATTTTGATTTCGCGCCATCTCACCGAAAGCGCATCAAAAATCAAGAGCCGTCCCAGAAGGGACTCGCCAATCTGACAAATCCATTTGATCGCTTCATTCGCTTGCATCAAGCCGATAATTCCGGGAAGAACTCCAATCACACCCGCCTCGGCACACGAAGGCATTTCTTCTGGTGGAGGAGGTTCACGAAAAATGCAACGATAACACGGCCCGTCGATGCCAAAGACACTCACTTGTCCTTCAAACTGATACACCCCGCCAAAAATGAAATTTTTCTTGAGAAAAAAACAGGCGTCATTGATCAAATAACGAGAGGGAAGGTTATCCGTTCCGTCGATGATCAAATCATAATTCGTAAAAATGGCTTGCGCATTTTCGACGGCCAGTCGTTCTTGATGAGTAACGATATTCACATGGGGATTAATTTGTTTGAGTTTTTCTTGAGCAGAAAAAACTTTCGGCTTATCAATATCCGACGTGTAATGAAGAACCTGGCGATGAAGATTTGATAATGAAACCGTATCCGCATCGATCAAACCAATGGTTCCCACACCGGCCGCCGCTAAATAAATAGCGGGCGAAGAACCCAAGCCACCCGCGCCAATAAGCAAAATGCGTGCATTTTTCAGCCGTGCTTGACCAGCTTGACCAATCATGGGCAAAATCGTCTGACGGGAATAGCGGATTTTTTCGTCTTGTGAAAAGTTGTCGTTTACCTTATTCATAACAGAATACATTTTAGTTAGAAAATAGAAAATTCATAGTAAAATGATCGCGGCCAGACCGGCCAAAGTAAAAGGAGGCAGGGATGAGTAAAGTGAGAGTATTGGTAGGCACTCGTAAAGGCGGATTCATTCTCACATCCGACGCTCAACGCAAGAAATGGGATGTCAGCGGACCAAATTTCGCCGGATGGGAAATTTATCATATAAAAGGGTCGCCGGTTGACCCTAATCGCATTTATACTTCGCAAACAAGTCCTTGGTTCGGTCAAATCATTCAACGCTCCGACGACGGTGGCCAAACATGGAATATCCCCGGCGGTGAAAAACTCCCCGAACCTTACGATCCACCAGGCGGCCAAAGCAACAAATTCGCTTACGATACATCGCCTGAAACTGGCAAACCTTTGAGCACACATCAATGGTACGACGGCACGCAACACCCTTGGGAATTCAAACGCGTTTGGCATTTGGAGCCGTCCCTGACCGATCCGGATCTCGTTTATGCTGGGGTGGAGGACGCCGCGTTATTTGTTACCAAAGATGGAGGAAAAAGTTGGCAAGAACTTGCCGGCCTGCGTGGGCATGGCAGCGGACCACAATGGGCACCGGGCGCAGGAGGGATGGGCTTGCACAGCATTCTTTTAGATCCAAACAATCCCGGACGGATTTATATCGCCATTTCAGCGGCGGGAGTTTTTCGTTCCGACGATACCGGAAAAACATGGAAGCCCGTCAATAAAGGTCTCAAATCACAATACATCCCCGACCCCAACGCCGAAGTCGGACATTGCGTGCACCGCATCGCAATGCATCCGTCCCGACCCAACGTTTTGTACATGCAAAAACATTGGGATGTCATGCGCAGCGACGATGCCGGAGAATCGTGGCACGAAGTCAGCGGAAACCTTCCCACTGATTTTGGATTCCCCATCGAAGTTCACGCCCATGAACCGGAAACCATTTACGTCGTGCCTATCAAGAGTGACTCCGAACACTTTCCGCCAGATGGAAAATTGCGCGTCTACCGCAGCCGTAAAGGCGGCAACGAATGGGAGGCGCTCACCAACGGCCTGCCGCAGCGCGATTGTTACGTGAATGTGCTGCGTGATGCCATGGCCGTCGATACGCTCGATTCCTGCGGTGTCTATTTTGGAACCACCGGTGGGCAGGTGTATGCCTCTCCTAATGGCGGGGACAATTGGGAAGCGATCGTTCACGATCTTCCGCCAGTGCTATCCGTCGAGGTGCAAACGCTACAATGATCCGCGTCGTTCTTCCTGCCCATTTACGGACACTCGCGCGCATCGAAGGTGAGGTCACACTCGACGTGAAGGGTCAACCCACCCAACGCATCGTCCTCGACGCACTGGAGGCCCGCTATCCGATGCTGTGCGGAACCATCCGCGACCACGACACCCAGAAACGCCGGCCGTTCCTGCGCTTTTTCGCTTGCCAGGAAGACCTGTCGCACGAATCGCCCGATGCTCCGCTACCAGCAGCGGTTGTATCCGGCCAAGAGCCGTTTCTGATCATCGGATCAGTGGCGGGAGGGTAGTGCGCGCAAACATTTCTGCATAGTAAGGCGCCCACAAAATTCCTTTTGAGGCAAATCCATTGAATATCCCTACCGTCGGTATTGCCGGATGCATTCCAACGACAGGTTTCTGATCAAGCATCACAGGACGGACCGCAGCATAAGCTTCAATAACCCGCACCTTCGACGGGATGAAATCATTCAATCCTTTAAGAATGGTGGATTGTCCTTCTGGCGTCGCAATCGTATTGATATTGGCACGGTCATACGTTGAGCCTGCCAGATAAGTTCCCTTTTGTGTGGGAAGACACCATTGCTGTTGGCACAAAATCGCATCGGGCAATGAGGCAGATTCGAATTCTATTTTTAGCATCTCACCTTTGGCGAAACTATAAGGCAAATTTTTAAACCATAGATTTTTATTTGCCTTAAATCCTTCACAAAATATCACCGCATCAAATGTCAGCGATTTCCATTGCACACGATTGTTCGTAAGGATCAAATCGCTATAGGCCAAACATTCATCAATGAGCATACCTTTTGCTAAAAAATATTTCTTCAAACTTGTTAACAACAACTGCGTTTGAAGGTAACCTCCTTGTGCAATCGTTAACGTTCCGTAGGGATCATGAATTCCTACCCCATAATGTCCTGGCTTATGAATCCCTGCAATATACGGTTTCGCCGCAGAAGTGGTATTCAAATCGTAGCAGCGCGCTAACTCTTCAGCGCTACGCAGAACACGGATAATGGGCTTGGGAACAAATAAATCGATTCGAAGTTCGGCGCTGATTTGTGAATATGTTTTCCTGGATTGTGCCAAAAAAACATCAAATTGTGGAGTCATGGCCAAACGCTGCCCGGTGATGGGATTGATGATTCCAGCACTAATCATCGAGGAGGATTCGTGATGATGCTGATCCACAATAGTTACCGAATGGCCCGCTTTCATCAAATGCCAGGCCAAAAGACTGCCAGCGATCCCTTGTCCGACGATAAGATACGATTTGGATTGTCGATGCATGTTCATAATCGGGATCATATCATGCCGTCTTATAATTGGGAATAGGGGACAGGGCCCTGTGCCGCTGCCTGATGCTTTTGTATCGGGCCAATCGGGGGTTAACCCTAAGCACGCCTTGCAATTAGCGTCTGAAGAAAGTATAATTCACCAGTAAAATTGAAAATAATCATTAACTAAAGGGAGAATAAGATGAAAAAAATCACTGCTATCATTTTGTTCAGTTTATTTTTAACAACCGCTGCACAAGCGAACTGCGGCAAATGCGGAGTGGGCGATAAACATCCTGAAGCCAACAAGGATCAAATGGTCAGTGAAAAAGTCGCAAAGATGACCGCTGAGTTCAACCTGACCGACGAACAAAAAGCCCAAGTTCAAAATCTGATTCAAGAAAAGATGACAAAAAAAGAAGCCATCATGGAAGAAAAGCACAAAGCCATGCAAGCGCTTCATGAAGATTTCCATGCAAAGCTCAAAGGTGTTTTAACTGAAGAACAAATCAAGAAATGGGAATCGATGAAAGAAGAATGCCCTGAGTGCGAAAAAGAAGGAAAGATGTGCAAAGTGTGTGCGGCAAAAAAAGGTAAAGGCCATGATCACGAGCACGATCATGATGATAAAGAATAATTACTAGTCATATGGGATGATCCTTGCCCCATAACAGGGAGGAGGATCATCCCAATATTCTTGAAATCAAGAAATTGAGAAACTCGCCCCGATTGATATATTCCTCAAAACCTAATTATGACTATTAGGTACTATTTTATGAAAAAAGAAATAAAAACCACACTTTTATTGTTATTCATCAATTTGTTTTTTATCCATTCTGCCGAAGCAAATTATCCAATTTATCAAATCAGCTATTTAGTCAATTTCCCAAGTACTGCTGTATTTCAAACAATGGGAATAGCGCTTTTAGTCATTGTTTTAATAGAAGCTTTGGTTCTTAAAAAAATAGAAAAATTGAGCTTTATAAAGGCATTTTATTATGCCTTCTTAGCTAATATTTTCTCAACAGTGCTTGGGGCAGTTTCATATCCTGGAAGTTCAGTGATGATGATATTGCCCATGATTGTCATAGGATCAGTTTTTTTGACCAAAATGGTAAAGGCAATTGCCCTACACGGGGAATATAAAAAACGTCCGGCTTCGCTACTGATTTATTTTACATTTTTGGGATTAGGTTTGATAACCATGAAATTGATCTCACTTACTATCCCAGGCGGTAGGGGATTACTTCGCGCTGATCGAATTTACTTTGTTAATAATCTTGAGGTTTTCATTGCTGTCATCTCGGCCTTTGGACTGTTAGCTATGGGCTATCTAATCAGTGTTGTGTCTGAAGGGTACATATTCACAAAGCTCTTTCCTAAGGGGCAACGATTCGTAAGGACTTTATTAAAAATAAATCTTTTATCATATTTGGCTTTAATAATGATTTTAAGCCCCAATATTTTAACGGTCATTCAAGAAAAATCATGGTGGTTTCATTCAAAGGCTAGATATAACCTCAGCGGCCATCTCAAGAAAGAAGCCACTCCTTTAGTCCTTTATGAATCAATAAATGGCGAATGGGAGACCGTCGTACAATCTTCAATCAACACATTGACAAATCTTGGTTACGAAATAAAAATGATCTGGCCAAAAGATAAATCTCAAAAATTTTTAAAAGAAATTGACACAACATTTACTTCCCTGGATGAAGCTAAAAGAGCCATGAATTTCCCGACATCAATTCAGTTAGAGATACGCAGAGACAATGAACAAACGACTAATATGAAAATTGAGATTGTTCTTGAGGGATACGAAACCGATGATGGATATCTTCCTGAGCTGGGGAAACATCAGGATTCTGGATGCTTAACAGGGCCGATTAAAGAAGCACTCATAAAATCATTTGCTCAAAATAATTTCTCAGAAAATGATTTGAAATGCACAACTGGGCGCTGGACAAAAAGTAAATGATATATCGTAATCATTCATCTGCTAAAGCCTGATGAACAGAGTAAGGACGAATTCTCAAATGATTGAAATAAAGGAAGACAAAAAAAAGGTTTTTGTCGAAACCTTAGACTCTAAATGAACGAGTACGATACCTAAAGCAATGTAGGAACCGGTGGGCCGTTGGAAGCATTGATGAGTAAGGAAACAGGGCAGGATTTTCGTTTTGATGATAAAAGGGTCCAATATATGAAACTAAATTGAGCTTCTCTACTAAAAGCTTAAGAGCAATATTGTCCACTTTTGTCACATTGACATCAAACAATTCATGTGATACCTTTGCCCTTGTCATTTATATGACGTAAAGAGTTCTTACGAAGAACGCAAATATCATAGGGAGATAAATATCATGAAAGTTATCAAACTTAACTTCTTAACTGCGATCCTTTTATTAGCCGCTTGTACAAGCGCCCAGGCTTCTCTTGTAGGAAGCAGTGTAACCTTTTCACACGCGTTTTCTGCAGACGGCGGTCTCTTTTTGATCAGTGGCGAAGAAACGATCGGTGTCGAGGCAGGCATCGGCGACGTGTATAACTTTAATGATATTTATACCGTCAACCCTGAAGCCGCCTCTTTTAATGTCGACTTTCTGAGTTCT
>JANLHA010000155.1 GCA_024653845.1 Candidatus Omnitrophota bacterium
TATTCCCTTCCGATATCCCTCATAAAAGAAAATCATCGATAGTGTGACAAAATCAGAAAAAATCATATCCGTAAAGACCGTCTTGGCTAATCCGATATACATCCCCGACGTCATCAAAATCAAAGAGCAGAAGAAGGCCTTTTTCTTGTCATTGAAAATGGAATTCGTCCAGAAGAAAACAGCTAAGCAGCCGAGCAAAGCAAATACGGCCGGAAAAAAACGGGCGGTGAACGCGGAAATGCCCCCAAGCATAAAACCGATTTTTATTAATAAATAGGTCAAAATCGGTTTCTCAAATTGAGGCTGGCCGAAAAGATACGGAACAGCCCAACTCTTTTGTTCGATCATTTCCTTAGCAGTGCAGGCATAGAAAACCTCGTCGGGGTTGGTCAGGCTGATGATATCGTTTCCTCCAAAATAAATCACCGCACCCAAAATCATCAATATCCAAAAATTTTTATTCCGAAAATGATTCATCATGATTTCTCAAAAACCTCATAAAAACAAAGGGCAAGGTTTTTCCTTGCCCATCATTTATCTTCCCGAATTTTATTACATAAATCTCAGCGCATCCGACTGATCTTTTTGGCTAATCCTTCTCGATATCCAGAATCAAAGACCTTCTGGAAATCAAAAACATTTTTAAAGCTTTCGATCTGATCGTCATCGGTTTTGCTGAGGACTTTTTTCTCAACCAGATTAAAAACAATATTGCCAAAGTCCTCTGTCGAACAGATCCCCCAATGGTTAAGAACCGTCATGGTCATGGGGCCAAATTTCTCCATCAGGAGAATTTTCATCCCCTCGAGGAGTTCTTTGCCATTGACATGTTTAGGGCGACGGAATCTTTTTTGGGCGTAGGATAAAGACTCAAGGACGAACTCGTAAGCCTCTTGTTTATACCGAGGATCCTGCTCACCTATTTCTTGAAGAATGTCGTCTAGCTCACGATACATGTTGGTCATTTTACCACAACCCTATTCATCGGATCAATGGCTTTTTTAAAAATGCTCAATAAAAGATAGACTCTGAAGGAAGAATCCGATATCCTTGAGTAGTCTTTAGCTCAATGATACTGTTCTTAAAGGAGCCATCATGAATTACCTAGATGCACTTATTCTTGGCATTGTGGAGGGCGTAACCGAGTTCCTTCCGATTTCCTCAACAGGCCATCTGATGTTAACATCTCAGCTTCTGAATTTGCCATCAACGGACTTCTTAAAAAGCTTTGAAATCTCTATTCAGCTCGGAGCCATCTTAGCCGTCGTAGTCCTTTATGCGAAACGCGTTCTTGTAGATATCAAGATCATTAAACGTGTGTTAATGGCTTTCCTTCCTACGGCGGTCTTGGGACTTCTTCTTTATAAAGTGGTCAAAAATTTTCTTCTTAATAGCACCCTTACGGTTCTCTGGGCTCTCTTTATCGGTGGTATCCTTTTGATCATTTTTGAGAAACTGCATCACGAAGATGAGCAGGCGCTTGACGACCTCAGCCGAATTCCCTACGGAAAAGCATTCTTAATCGGGGTTTTTCAATCTTTGGCGATGATTCCTGGAGTTTCACGAGCAGCAGCAACAATTCTCGGGGGGTTGATCTTAGGGCTCAAACGAAAAACCATTGTCGAATTTTCTTTTCTCTTAGCTATTCCAACGATGTCAGCCGCCACCGCCCTGGATTTGTATAAAAGTGCCCACGCGATATCTCTGCATGAAATGGGGATTTTAATATTTGGCGCAGGGGTTTCATTCGTCGTTGCCATGCTCAGCATCAAATTTCTTCTTCACTTTATTCAAAACCACAACTTCGTTTCTTTTGGAATTTATCGAATCTTAGTGGCCGTGATATTTGGAATCTTCATGATATGAAACGATCTCGCAATTGGATGTGGCCTAGCTATTTTTTCTTTTATTCTCTTCTGACGGTGAGTGCCGCTTTTGATTTCTTTACTCCTGGTTCGCTGATTCACACCTATTACCAAATCGGAACCGCCTATCACATTTACTTTTATGTCCCTTATCTGCTCAATGCCCTCTACCTGATCATCGAAATTTCAAGTCTCGTCCCTCTTTTTCTTTATGCCACATACCATGAATGGCTATCCTTTTCTTTTTGGCGAGGAATTTTGATCTTAAGAATCCTTCTCCATTTCATTGGCCGCTCTTATGAATTCAACTTTCTCAAGTCAATTTGGCATGATCAACCTCAATACGCTTACATCATCATTTTTCTTTCGGCCTTGATTGTCCTTCCCTCCCTCATCGCTCATTGGCGATACGCGTTCAACTACCGTCGGAAGAAATAGATACCCACGGGCAAGCCCGTGGTATTCTGCCCCTTCGGGGGTTAATAAAAAAGGCCAGCATCATTTCTGACACTGGCCTTAAAAAATTAAAACAACCAAAACGATATACCAAACTATCGAGGATTCGGGATAGGAAGCGGGTTATTCCCTCCTTGCCCAGGAATTCTTTGGCCTTGGCGGAAATCATCCATCACATTTCCTGGCTTAACTTTAATAGAAAACGGATCTTTGACGACAGTAACTCGCGGCCCGGGGGGGGAACAATCAACTTTACCAATTCTTCCACCCGGAAGATGTTCTTCCACTTGTATAGTTGCTAAAACCGTATCACCAACCTCCAATGTATTTCGAGGTAATCTTAGTTGAAAATTTCCATTAATCGCTTGATCAGCGGACGTCCGAAATCCGTGCTCACCAAATATCGTGATAAACACAAAAAGCCTTTGCTGGGCATTCAGACCACCAGCCACATATTGACCCGTAATTTCTCTTGCGTTTGCATATAATGGTTCATCAATCGTAGGAGAATTAAATATAGGGTCTCGACAGATCCTAAATTCCTCTGCATAACCCATTCTATTAGAAAAAATCATATTACTCAAAAGAATCACAAGAAAAAGTAAAAAGAATTTTGTATTCTTCTTTAAACCCACATGATGCTCCTTTCTATTCGTTTATTAAACCAAAGCTCTAAATAAATAATATACCATCGCCAAAACAAATACAATGCTCGACGAATAAAACAAGAAAAGGCTTTCTTCCAATATAAAAGCAATAAAAAAGGCCAGCATCATTTCTGACACTGGCCTTTAATATAATCGGCAACGCTCTCTCTACCTTTTATCGAGGAACGGGAATCGGATTCCCTCCCCGTCGTCCACCTGGAAGCTGTCTTTGTTCTCGTGGATCAGGCACCACTCTGATCTCAGGGTGAACAACAATTAGATTACTTCCTGCAGAGAAAACCCAATCATTCATTCCATGACACCTATATAAATACATAAAAAACATTTCGTCACCAGCTTTTAAACCACCTGGAATGAAAGGGAGATTCCCTCCACCGCCAGCCCCTTCACCTATAACAAGATTGAATCTTCCTCCTTTTATATTGTTCCCCGCGGCAGCAAGATTATTCATTCCTAATCCTTCTCTGTTATAAAGAACAACCACATCAACAGGGCAACCGGGGTCGGGATAAGTCCCACTGACTCTTTGAGTTCTGGTTGTGATAGGCCCATTTAAGACTCCAGGTGCAGCTACTTCTGCTTGTGCTAAAAATACAGAAAATAGGGAATAAAAAAAGACAAAAGAAAATATTGATATTTTTCCTGTTTTGAACATATTTACCTCCTATGTAGGAAATCTAACTTAAGGGTAACACACCTGTGAGTAAATTCAATATTACTTGAAAAAATTGAGAAACCGCTTTCTTTACAGATAAATAAAAAGGCCAGCATCATTTCTGACACTGGCTTTAGAAAAAAATCATTGGCAACAATCTACTTTTTCCAATTATCGAGGAACGGGAATCGGGTTCCCGCCTCGTCCCCCAGGGATTCTTGGGTCTTGACGACGCGGATCATTTACAACGCCACGGATTATCAATTGTGGGGGCAATACCACCATTTCACTCACAGGAGAACGGCCATGAGATTCCCCAGGCAATCCGTTTTCTTCTATTTTTTGAACATGCAATATAGCTTGAATTCGATCACCTGCCATAAGGTCTGTTGGTTCAAGCATTCGAACACTAAATTGCCCATTCTGCACTCTGAATCCATTGAAAGACCAACCCCTTGCTCCCGTATTAACTAAAGTCACGAGGATACGAACTCTTCCTGCTTGCTCCTCGACTTCTAATTCTCGTGGAATCGAATATTTTCCTTTTACTTCCATATCACCCTGGTAAATGTCATGTAACCTGGGAGGCTCAGGAATAACTACTCTCATTCCTGCAAATCCTAAATTTCCAAGATTCAAAGCATAACTTGATACAGTTAGTGACATCAATCCCAAAAGAATAGAAAATATCAAAATATTTTTTTTCATAGTCTTATCCTTTCCTGGCCCAAAACCTTGGAATCTAATCAAAGTATAGCTATTCGTGTTTTTAAAAACAAGGTCTTCTGGAAAAATAAGAAACCGTTTTCTTCCAAATATAAAATAAAAAAGCCAGCGTCATTTCTGACACTGGCTTTAAATTATCGGCGAGGGCGAGGAATTCCATTGTCTTGTCTTCCAGGAATCTGTTGTTGGCGAAAACGATTCCGAGGATCTTCTCCCAAAATAAGAAAATCACCAACTATGAGAGGCTGGCTAAAATTAGAACAAAATGTTCTCTGAAACCCTGGTTTCCTTGCCACAAGCTTGAGAAGAGCTTTTACCGTATCCCCTCTTTTTAATAAAATTCCTGCCTCTACTCTAAATTGGCCTCCTTCCACTTGTGAAGGTCTTAAAAGGAATTCATTTATTCCGCGATCAGGGACCGCTTTCTCAACCAGAACACTTACAAAATAATGCCATTCTAAATCAGGAATATCGCTATTGAGCTCGTCGGCAAGAGCCAAAGTTTCAATGGCAGGAAGATTCACTGTGCCATGAATTGTTTCTTGCTCTGACAATATTGGACGATGGATTTTCGGTGGTTCGGCGGGCAAGATGCCAATTGGCGCTTGATTGTCACATACCCGCAAAGCAGCATATGCAGCATTTACCGTAAAAATTATCATCACAACTCCACTTAAGAAAAGAATAATACTTTTTCTAAACCACATATCATTCTCCTTGGTTAAAAATGCATTCTATTATCTTTAACCAAAGTATATCCCCCCCCCCTCAAAAAACAAGGCCCCTTAGCGTTATCCACTAAGGGGCCTTTTAAA
>JANLHA010000374.1 GCA_024653845.1 Candidatus Omnitrophota bacterium
CAAAGACCACAAAACTTTCTCCTACCGGGCTGCGTTGAATCATGTCTTTGTCATCATCCCATTTGCGAATAAGGACATTAAAGATCAAGGTCGTAGCCTGGGCCTGTAACTGGGTTGGTTGCGGGAGAGATTCAGGGTCGGTGCTAATCGACAATGCTGAATAAGTATAATCTCCATCCACGATGGTATCAGCCACATTGACTCCAAGGGCCGTTCCAATTTGAGTGGCCACAGCCTCACGAACAGGACTCTGACGCTCGGGATGGTAGCCGATTGATGATCCTCCATAGCGATCACCGACATTGCTATACTGTTCTTTTCTGAAGTATAATCGTCCACTGCGATGAATGTACAGATTTTCTATAATATGATTTGTAGCAGTTGTATCAGAAATTTCTAGAGGTTGACGCTGCACTAAGAGGGCAATGGCTGTCTCGCGTAAAATTCCTTCTGGATCGGCCTCTGCAAATGGTGTCCACTCATTTTTAAGTGTCAGTTCTCCGAGGAAACGCCGAAATCCGCTCTCAAAATTTTCTGCCTGTGTCAGGCGTTCCGCTGCCTTTAATAAATTAAAAAATCGATTCAGAGAAATTTCAGGAAATCCCGCCTGGTTTCCATACCGGACGACCAAGGATTGAAATGTTTCCTCCGGCGTATCGCTCAATAAGGCAACCACATAGAAAAAAATCTGGCGAGGAACTGTCATCTCGAATTCCAGAGTTTCCTGAGAAAAAAAACCTCCCGTAAAGGCGCGATATTCCTCGAGGAGATAGAGGGCTTCTCCCCAACGCCCTAATCGTATGAGACTCGCCAACATGGCTTTCAGTTGGTTGTTATCTCGATATTGAAGATGCATCTTTCGAAAAAGCAAATCCTCAAGTTCTGATTCAGACAGGGGGTGATTGAATGTTTCCCAGTGATTCCAGACCATCATGCTTGTTCTGTAAACTCTTTCAGGCACCCTCCCTTTTTCATCGACGATCCTTTCTAGTTGATCTTTCACTTCGACAGAAATTTTATGGGTAATAGGATTTTGCTGATGCAATCTCTGGATTTCGCTGGTTAATGTCTTTCGCCCTTTGGGAGGTGACGGGTCATCGTTAGAAAGACCAAACAGAACGTTCTGAAGCACCCCGCGCAAAAGATTATGATGAGTAGGGTCATGGGTTTCCAGAAACTCTTGGACCATTTTGGTAATGAGGGAACCCTGATCTTGCTCGTGAGTGTCAATCCGGCCGATTCTTCGGGAGCCTATAAAAATATCAACGTACCCTTCTTTCCTGTCTTGTGGATACCAGCCTAGCACCAAGCGTAATCGTTGATCCTCAGGAACAGCGGGACTGGCGGCATACTCCATCAATTCATGAAAATAGGCAATGGCTCGAAATTGTTGGTTGGGATGAAAGGCGAGATCCTGATAAAGCGCTACGATTCCTTCGTCGTAGGACGCATAACCTTCCAAATCTCCCACAGGTCTGCCATTGACGGGCATTAAGATATGGAGTTGAGGAGCCTGAGGCAGAGTGAGGGCATGGGTGGCCAATTGTTGAACGATCTCTTTAAGTTGACGTCTTCTCTCATAATCAATAGCTTCTTGTCTCTCGATCAGTTCATTCAACGTGTTCTTCAAATCTTGGTCACTAAGGATTGCCCCACGTTCCACCGGCCGCGTTTCGACATCTGTCTCGCCAACTACTCCTTCCTGTTCAACTTTCAAAATCATCCGTCCATCCGCCTGTCGCTCAACCATGTCCCGCCCGTCGGGCCCCTTTTTCACCCACGCGCGTTTGCCGATTTGGGGAGCGCCCATAGGTGGGGCAACGCGAGGTTTTTCTGCCTCGCCCGTAACATCCCACTGGGTCTCATGTTCCCAAAGCTTAAGAAGAATTCGATAAGCACGTTGGGCACGTTCTTTAATTCTTCTTTCTTGAGTAGCCTTTGCCCTTGCATCATTTTCAACTTTAGCCAGCAATTTTTCAGCACCTGCAAATAAAGCATTAAATTCATTTTGATTAATCATGGATAGACGTTGGAGGGCTCCTTCATAGTTTCCTTGTTCAATTTGTGATAGCATCTGCTCGTAGGCCGGCATTTCTATGGCTGTTAAGGCCACAAGTGACCAAAAGTAAGATACTAATTCTTTTTTATTAGAGGAACCTTGTTCAATCCAATTTCCGATACTATTCCAGGGGTTTTCTGCATGAATGATTTGATGCAGGTAAGCTAGGCTTTCGTTTAAGCTATCAGATTTTTTCGCATAAATTTTGGCAAGCAGTTGGACCTGGCGAGTGAGCTTTTCTCCTCGAGCATGTACATCAAGTTGAGCAAATAATGCTCCAAACGCCTTACGCATTCGTTTCTGGTGATCACCTTCATGGATTCTTGTGGATTTTTTACTCGAGACGATTCTTGCTTGAGGAGTAAGATTTCCCCAACTGACCCTCATAAAACCATAACTTATTCGTCGTATAGGATCTATTGAGGCTCCCGATATTACTTTTGCAATTTTTTTTGCATATATTTCTTCTGATCTTTGAAATCCTTCTTCAAAAACAATAGAATAGGATCCGTCATGAATAGCGTGCCCTTGAACGGAATGATCAGAAGTCGTAATCACTTCTCCTTCATGGATAGTATTGCCGTCTTGGTCTCTTTCTGTTTTCTTCACCTGAGCTAGAATTATTCCCCGAGATGTCTTAAAAAGACCCAAGTTACCATTAGCCATAATGGCATAGCCATAAGGACGGACAATTACGTCTGTCATATAAACAAAATAATCTGTTTCAGGTTTTGTGGCTGGAACATCATCTTTGTATCTAAATTTGAGATATGTTCTAAAAATTTGTTCGGCTTTTCCTAGGAAAGAATCAAATTGTTGGGGGGAAACTTTTGAGTCAAGGATCCGTTTCATCAAATCTCCCAATACAGGGATGATGTCTGGCTTAAATTCCACTTTCAAAATTTCACTTTCCAAAGCGCCCGGAACAGGAATCCTTAAAAGGGCAGAGTCCGAAGACCCTGGAGCCCAGGCATATGTTTGGTTGTATCTTTCATAAGCAGTTCGGGAGCTAAGAAGATCAAAACGATCCTGGTTTAACTTCCGTCCATATAAAATGAAAGATATAACACCATTACTGTCTTCGGCATGAAAGACAGCATACCCTGAAGTAAAAATATTTTGGTTCAATTGAGCAAGGATTTCTTTTAGCTTCGCCGTCTGCTTGTCCTCAGCAAGGGCGTTGATTTGTTTATTATATGCAGGCGTCAATTTTTTATTAAGGATCTGTAGTGCCTGGGCATGATTGGCTCCACTTAACAAAGTGAAAAACTCTCGTTCCATGCTTTGAATCGTATCTTGTTGAACAAGAGGAGCACTTAGAGGTGCTGGTTTCGCGGCAGGCCCTGGAGCAGGTTGATCGTCTCGAGTGAGCCCGGCCCATAACCCCAAAGCAAGCGCACCTGCAGCTACGCCAATCACCCATCGCCGGGGGGTGTGGGCAGTTGAGCCTTTGGCCCTGGCTGAGGAAACATCCGCTTGAGCTGGCGCCGTCGGTGCACCTCCTTGCCCCGTTTTTTTCTTTGTTTTCTTTGCGGCGCCAATGATTCCTGCGACAAACTCACCATCTCGCACTTCAAAATTCCCTTGCTCCAAGGATTGTTTTGTTTGTCTTAGTGCGACTTTTGCTGCTTCGATTCCTTCTAGTAAAGAGTTAGCCCCTTCCATGGCTTCTCCGACCAAGGTTGCGTATTGATGAGCGGTTTCAACGTCTAATCTTTTTCTTGATGCGCTCCCTTCTTGCTGAATTTCTAACTCCAATAGCGTGACTTCAACGACTTCATGAAGAAGATCAGCCAAAACTTCTTGGGTTATATTTTGAAGCCGATGGCGCGGAATTAAAATTTTCAATTGTCCTCGGTATTGAACAATCAAAGCCCCTAAAGCATGATCTTCGTCAGCTAACCGCCGTTCCCGTTCAGCAGTCACAATGACTCGATCAGCAAAAGTCTGAACAGTAGTATCGGTTAACCCCATAAGCCGCAATTGATCCAGGGCATTTACAACCAAATCACGATCTCCTGCTTCTTGACGACGCTCCATGTCATCAAAAAGAGTATCCCAATCATTCCCGTAATCTCGCGCAACGACTCGGCCTAGAATATCACTCATCCGTTGAAAAACAGGATTAACAGTGCTCGAAACAACGGCATACCGTCGATCGTTTTCAATAGATCCCGGGGGAATTGCTACCTCGTCTCCTTGGGTGAGTTCTGTAAATACGGTGTCTGTGGCTAAGAGTGTGGCATTGACTCCGCCCGAGAAATATTTTCGTGGGATCATTTGTTGTGTGGCTGGATCAACTTCTTCTTTGATGTAGTTATAAACGCCTTTTTTGAAAGCCTTCAGATATTGGTCGTAAATCTGTTCTTTGACTTTCGGGTCATCCAAATCAACGCCGTTAACCTTGTTTTGATCCGCATAAACTTTCCCAATCAAGCTTTCTCGAAGATGTCGTTTGTACCACGTGGCCAGAATCATCGAGTGAAAAATTTGTCTTAATGCGGAAAAATTTTTTCCTGAATTCACTTCGCGCTCAAGTTCAGGAATGATGATTTCGCGAATGATCGAGGAATTGATGTCGCTCGTATCTTGGGCATGGACTTGCTGATGAGCCAGAGCCAAGTAATCTTTTTCCAGCATCACTTCCAATTTTTGCTCCACGACAAAGGCTTGATTTTCTTTCGTATAAACAACCGCTTTTTCAGGAACAATCCAAACCTTGTTAAAGGTATTCATAGGGATTGTTGTTGTTCCATATTGTTCTTTGGCTTTGCGATAAATTTTTCCCCAGAATTTTTTCCCTAAGTCTTTTTCGGGATAGATGAGTGAGGCCGTAATTTGTTTGAGAAGGTAATCTTGGGCAAGGAGGTCTCGTCCCATTTCCGTTTGGCCAAACTCTTCAGGAATAATGCGATCTTTTTCATAAGGGGAAAGATTGACCCAAAGATTTTTTTCAGGGATGGTTAAAGCGGCTAAAAAATATCGGATCAGCTTAGATGATTCTTTTTGAAGATTTTCTCCATCTACCCCCTTTTCTCCGCGATCTATAATGAAATCAAATTGGAAAGGATTTTCAGGAAAAATTTTGATCCCCTTAAGGAGGAGTGGTTCGAAAACAGGGCTTAAGAAAACCATTTTGCCTGGCTGAGGTAAATTAAAAGAAGAAAATGCTGTTTGGGCATAGGCTGGAGGCAGAATGGTAGTACTCAAGAATGCCATAAGTATTTGCCCAGCAAAAATTTGTCGAAGACAAAAAATGCGGCTTTTAAAAATATATTTTATAATATTCATAACTACTTAGAGTATATGATATTTAAGGGGGAATAGGCAAGGGGCTACCCCCCAATTTGATACATTTCAACTTTTTGGGGGTTTTCTTTGAGGGAACGGAAAAGAGCGCGATTTTCGGAGTATTTGTCGGCACGTTTTTGCCAGACGTTTTTGATCACGGTGATCAGTTCTTCATCGGTGGCACCGCTGCGCAAAGGTGTGCGCAAATCGGTTCCTTTGGTGGCAAAAAGACAAGTGTAGATTTTTCCATCTGTCGACAGACGGGCCCGGGTGCATGTCCCGCAAAAGGGTTGAGAGACGGATGAAATGAATCCCACCTCCCCTGTTCCATCTGCAAACGCATAGCGTTCGGCCACTTCGCCAAAATAATTTGCCCCTAAAGGCTTGATGGGATATTTTTCGTTGATGATCTTGAGGATTTCTCGACTAGGAACCACCTCTTTAGATTCCCAGTGATTGCAGTTTCCCACGTCCATGTATTCGATGAATCGCAAGATGTGTCCACTGCCTTTAAAATACTTGACCAGATCAAGGATGGCATGGTCATTAATTCCACGCTGAAGCACGACATTGAATTTAATGCTCTCAAATCCCGCATCTTCCGCTGTGGTGATACCTTTTAAAACTTCAAATAAATTCCCTCGTCTCCCCGACATTTGCTGAAAGGTTTTTTCATCGAGCGCATCCAGGCTGACTGTAAGTCTTCGGAGTCCTGCATCTTTGAGAGATTGTGCTTGTTTGGATAATAAGGCCCCATTGGTCGTCAAAGCAAGGTCTTCCATTCCTGGAATTTTATTAAGATCGCGGATCAATTCTGGCAATTGTGGTCGAAGGAGCGGTTCGCCACCGGTAAGTCGTACTTTGGTGACACCCAATCTGACAAACAATTTGGTCAAGCGCAAGATTTCGCCGAAGCTCAGCCATTGAGATTTTTTAAGAAAAGTATAACTTTTTCCCTCTTCTTCTGGCATGCAATAGGTGCAACGAAAATTGCAGCGGTCAATGACCGAAATGCGAAGGTCATGGAGAGGTCGGTTGAAAGAATCGGTGATGGGGTGCATTATCTTTTATTCCGTCGAAATTTT
>JANLHA010000376.1 GCA_024653845.1 Candidatus Omnitrophota bacterium
AGAAAAAAGATTACGTTCAATTTTGTGATTAAAATAAATCCCATGCTCATCATTGACTTTCCACGCTTGACCTTCATTCATCAACTCAATGCGGTGAACAAAGCTCACCCCCTCTGGATTAAAGGGACGCAAACTCACCACCAGCCAGCCCTCTTGAGGAGCCATCGCGGAAAAAGTCATTTTGCAAGAAGCAATGCCTTCTGGATTTTTTTGGACTTCCACATGAGAAATGAGTTTGGCTTGGCCTTGCGAGAGCTCCGTCACGACGGAAAGATTTTCTTCCCATTCCAGGCGCTGATTGCCCTGAACAATCTTCGATGGGATCAATTTTTGATCTTCTGTGATGACCCAGGCATCGACCGACCAACTATCAAAAAACGGAGTTACCAAGCCACGTGGATCAACGATAGGGAGTTCAATGCTATCCGGAAGACCGACGGCCGTCCAATTGCGCTGAGTCAAATTGATATGAGTCAGAGAAAATGCACGGGGAACAAAAGAAGGACTGTCAGGATCAAATTGGCATTCAACCCAATAGGGCCAGACCCAATCGAGGTTGTGTTGGATGGCTTGACTGTTGATCAGCCCGCGCGCGTGCAACACGGCACCGGCACGCAAAAGTTCGACGGGGGCCGTCACCTCTGCGGGTTGGGCAAACCGGTTAATATAAGAAAGCAGCACCACCGGATCCAAAAATCCATGGGCCCGCGCCATACGCTTAACAATGAACCGCCAAGGGAACCATTTCATCCACATAACATTACCTCATCAAGATCAAAGATAGCGAGTAGGGAACAATCCATGAGCGCACTGGAAACCCGTCGACAAACTGGTTTTCAATTCTAGAAAAGACGGTCGATTGCGAGCGAATGGGTTGTTTCCTACCCAATAACCGGCACTTCCAAATCCACAATTAACGGAATATGATCCGACGCAATTTTATCCATTCCCGCCCGCGAAACCTCAACCTTCTTCACCATAATATCATTGCTGACGAAAATATAGTCAATTCTTCCAACAGGATAATATCCAAACCACGTTGCGCAGGGACGGTGTTCTGCAACATCCATTTGGGCATCTTTAAGAACTTCTCGAATCAACCGACATTCCGAAGAATACGGAAGCGCATTGAAATCGCCGCACAAAATGGTTGGCCCTTGACAACGCGCATTCGCTAACCACTCATCTCCCAATAAAGATTTAGTTTGTAAAATTCGTTCCGCTCGACGTAACCCAAGATGAGTGTTGATCACTTGGACTTGCACGCCCCCCACATCAATAGTGGTCCACATGGCGCCACGAGTTTCGCCTCTCAATCGCCCTGAAGGATGATAAATTCCTGGCAGCTTTTGAGCTTGAATGATCTCCATCGGGAACCGAGTCAAAATCGCGTCTCCATACTTTTCTTCTTCAATATGAATCGCGGGATGGAAATGATACATCATCTCCAAATAACGTGCGATCAAATGCGGCTGATCAATGCTGCCCGTGCGTGAACGGTTCAAATCCAATTCCTGTAAAGCGACAATGTCCGGACGATGCCGTCCAATGACTCGGGCAATGCGCTCTGGCGAAATTTTTCCGTCCAGCCCCATACAGCTTCTGACATTATATGTCATAATCCGTAAATGACGAGTCTTCTTAGGCTCCACACCTTCCTCTTTAGCAAACATCGGAGTGATTTTAATCTTTGTTGTCGACAAATTCTCTTGAGGCGCAGAAAATCGTCCCATCAAATCCAATGCAGCCTGACGCAAATCCAAAGGTCGTAAATAAAATTTTTCTTTGAAAGAAGCAAGGATGTCTGCAGGCAACATCACAAAGGCTGACGTCTCGTTCGGGCCCGGCCCTCCATGCGCACCACCTTCAATAGGAAAACTCCAAGGCTGACCATCCGTCTTCCATCCACAAATGACTAAATCTCCCGCCAAAGAATTTTGACAAACTCGCATCATATCTTCGGTGACTTCCTTCAAATAAGGATGCTCACGACCAAAAACGTTCGCAGCGTCTTCAGGCAAAACAAATCTTCCCTGTGACGTCCACGCCACGATTTGCCCTTCATAAGGAAATAAAATCATCGGGATGTTGGCTTCCTTGACAAAAATCTGAGCGAGGAAATCTTTTTCTTGGGGCTCGGGAGAAGGCCACAAATAAATGTGACCAATGGGGCCCATGGCGGCAACAATCACGTTGTTTTCTTCAGGCTTACTCGTCGGGATCGGCGTCGCTGAAGGAAAGGCCTTATTAAACCATCGCTTCCCGAAATACTGGATACGCATGGACTGCACACCACCGGGAACGTCCCAATTCATAAAAACATACGATTTCTTTCGATGGCTTTCCAACACAGAACGGACTGCGTCATAGACACTTTGCCCTTGTTTGACTCGATAGGACGCCACTGCCTCTTGACCATGATCGGAATAAATCCAAACATCATAATTGCGACGAGTGGCATAAAGGGCCTGAGAATAAATATTAGCTATGGCCTGATCGATCCCTCTTAAGGTGCGATGGGCAAAAGCCGATGAAGGACCTCGACGATGAGCATGTTCATCATATCCCAACAAATTCAGGTGAATGATCGGAAGGCCTCGGATGATATCAATCTTTGCCCCCCACGTGATGAAGTCTCGCAAGACAATGCAAATGGCCAATCGCGTGGGAATGAATTTCAACTCTTTCATGAAATCTTTTTTGATGATCACGCCATTGAAAAAATCGATTAAAGAAAAAACAAGTTCGAATGCAATCCGAACCATAGTTTTTAAAAAACTCAAACAATGAATCAGCGTCAACACCATCATTTTGAAAGGATGCTTCATTTCCCAAAGTTCGTTCCAACCCAGATTCACGGAACAAAAATGCGATTCTTCGGCCCCTCCTGAATAAATGTTGGAATAAGAACTCCCTCCCTTGAGCAATCCAGGCCCATGTTGACTTTGCAATCGTTCTTCGATCGCAATCGCATGGTCGACGGTATACATCTGAAAAACTTTTTGAGTAGGGCGATCATAAAAAGAAAATCCCGGGACTGCGGACTTAACACCATAAAAAAGCTCAGCTTGAACCGCAGGAGTACTTGAAGGAATCCCTGAATAAAAAGGATACAATTCATAGCGCTCGCGGCTGAGAAGCCTTCGCAGAAAAGGCATCTCTCCTTTTTTCAAGGCCGTTTGAATTTCTTTCATTGGGAAACCATCAATTTGAATCAGGACCAATCCGGGCTGGGAAAAATGTTTTCGAGAGGGACGAAATCCTAACAAATACGCTGACCATTCCCAAGGGCTGAGCCATCTTCGCAATCGGATGAAAAAAGGATCTTTGCACGGTTTGACATCAAGAGGATTTTTCTCTCGAGAATCACTGGTCAATGCGGTCGCGACCGCCTCGGCCCAATTATGAACCAATTCCCATTCAGCCTTGATCCGATTGAGAGTCGCCGCCCAGGGGCTTGATTCAATATCCAGATAAACAAAATCTTTCCGACGAAGCTTTTCATAAATTTCAATGGCTCGCTTGGCAAGTTTTTCAGTAGAAAATTCCTCAGCCGTCTGGCAAGACTGCGTTTGTAATTTTTTGTAATCCTCCTTAGAACACTCCATCACCCGCTCAAGCGCGGCTTGAAATTCCTGAAGGTTCTCCTGTTTGACCAAGTAGCCATTGATTTGATCTTTGACCACATCCTGCGTACCGGTGGCCGCAAGGGCCACAACAGGCACCGAAGCCGCCATCGCTTCCATCATCACCAACCCTTGCGTTTCGGTCTTGGAACTGAATGCAAAAACATCCATTGCAGAATAAGCATCCACCAAAATTTTTCCGTCGAAAGAACCAGTGAAGGTTACGCGCTGGCCTAAATCCGCGTCTCCAAACATCTTTTTAATATCGTCTTGTAATGGCCCTTTCCCAATGACTAGAAAATGCGCTTGGGGATGACGCTTCAATACTTTGATAACGGCTTCCGATAAAAACATCAAATTTTTTTCAACCGCCAGACGGCCGACATGACCAATGACAAAAGAATCTTGAGAAATTTCAAACTCTCGACGGAAATTTTCCCGATTGCCCATGCCAAAATTTTCAATGTCAACACCCGTAGGAATGACTTCGATGGGAGTTTTAACGCCTCGTTGGCGCAAAATCTGCGCCATGCTCCCGCTGGGAGAAAAAACTTGATCGGCCAGGTCGGCGTAACCGCTTCCAAGCTCGACGACAAAACGTTTTAAAAGCGGCGAATCACTGGGACCAGGAATATAATGAGTGTAATCTTCATATTTGGTGTGATAGGTGAAAATGAGCGGGACTTGATATCGCTTGGCGATCCGCAAAGCGGTATCGCCAAGCATAAAAGGATGATGCGCGTGAACAATGTCGGGACGGAATTGATTGAGGATCCCATAAAGTTTCGTCGGGATGGTCGGCAAGGGGACGGAAAAGTCGCTCCCCTTAAATCGCCGGATTGCTGGGACACGAATCACACCCTCTTCGCTCTGAGGTCTTCCGTCGAACTCCAAGGTCAGAATCAAAACCTCGTGCCCTAACTTCTTAAATTCCGCTGTAAAAGATTTGATCGAACGCTCCACGCCACCGACAATCGGCGTGTATGTGTTCGAAACCATGAGGATTTTCATAAAGGCAATCGAGCGGGTCATCTGCTCGATCAATATCTCCCCTATCTTTTCTTTCGAAGTTGA
>JANLHA010000383.1 GCA_024653845.1 Candidatus Omnitrophota bacterium
CGACAAAAATCATAAAAACAAAAGAATAAATGAAGAAAAGAGCGGTATTTGACAGTCCCATCATAATCAAAACTAATAAAATAACCAGCAAGACATGCATCAGCTTCTTTACCGAAGAAGTCCTATGACTCGAAATACCCGACGATCCATCAATAGCCTGGGGAGCAGCATCTACCAACTTTTGATAAACCTCGGATGTAGACGGCACCATCGGCATCGCGGCCAAGACCGCCGCAAATTGCTCTGTATCTTCAAGGGCCTCTTCCTCGATGAAAATTCCCTTGGCCAGATGGCTAATCAACTCGTGATAAATCACGATCTGCTGTTCGACTCCCAACTCAAAAAAGGAAGGATGCAAATAAATGATCTGTTTACTAAAATCAACCGAGGCCACATAGAAACGATCGTCGTTACTGTCGCCATCCTGCAATTGTGCAGGATCGGTGGTCACCACAAATTGAAAATATCCGATACGACGCATCTGGGCTTCGGTCAAAAACACTCGCGCGTGGAGGAATCTCAAAATCCGGTTAAGGACATTCGCCCATTCGGGTCTCATCGACTCGGCGGCATTGATCACTCCCGCGCCTTCCCGGCCCCAGAAACCGGCAACGTCCTCGATGCGACGCTCTTTCCCGTCGGAGAACCGCTTGGCTTCTTCGTGGGCGTCGGAAGAAATAGGCAACAATGAGTAGGGAAGATGATAATTCAAAAACGGCTTCTTTTTTTCTTTGATCACTATAAAAACGGTTGTCATCATAGCCGTCAACGCTGTACGATAAATCTCTGATACCGCCTTTTCCACCAATAACTCTAGAGCAGATTGGATCACACGAGGGTCTTGCTCAAGACGTCTGGCTGTCTCTTGACTCAATTCTGCAATTGCCAAATTCTTACTTTCCATCGCTGCCTTGAGTCGAATACCTCCCAACCGGATCGTCTCAGCAAAAATTTCTGCCATTCTCGCCGGAGAGGGAAGTTCGAGACCTCTTTCAATACGAGAAAGATATGATTGTTGCCAAGCTCTTTCATAATAATTTCGTTGTCCAATTCCAAAAGCCATGCGCAAATTTTGCAACTGTTGTCCTGGAAGGCGGTCGATCGCCACATGAACACTCTCAAAAAGAACAGGATCAGAAAAACGATCAACCCTTATAGCTAGTTGTCTAATTGTGTCCAAATCAATTTCAGCGATTGTTGCATCAATTTTTCTTCTTATAATATTAACCGCAACAGCCACATCAGCGGCTTCCAGTTGATAGGCATCAAGTCTTTCTCGAAGAGAGGCGGCAACCAATTGACAAATGGTCTCCTGATAAACCACGAACATTTGATCAGTAAAATACGCATCTCCTCTTTCCATGTCTCGAAAATGAGTAGCGGATACTTCTCGGTGTTGGCCAACTTTCTCCAAGCTGAGACGTCCAGCTTCACGTAGTCGTCTTAATCTTTCAATCTCCTCTAACCGCAACTGATCAATGACCTCATGGATCGCTTTGAGAATAGCAGGATCTTGAATGACAGCCTTACCGTTCAAGACGCTTATTAAAGTTATTTCATCAATGGTGGGATGTGAATCCCTTGCTTGTAAATCATCAATAATTCTTCGGGATTCCAAATGATAAAGCTTGAGTCGTTCATCAATGCGTTCACGTATTAAATTATGAGTTGCGTCATGGATCGTCGCAAACATTTGAGAACTCAGTCCTGCTTTATGGGCTTCAATCGTTGAGAGATGCGTTTTGGATGTTCCCGCAGCCTCGGCAACAGCTTGTTGTTCAACACGACCAGCTTCTCTCAATGCACGCAAAGAATCAACCATTGCCGAACGATCTACTCTTGGCTCCACTAACTCGTCGATGGCTGCATGAACCGCGCTCAACACAGCGGGGTCGCGAGGAAAACGCTCGCCTGAGAAAAGATTGAAAATGTCCCTGTTAATAACTTGCCCCACGGAGAGAGGAGTCATTTCCTTAACTTTATCTCTCACATCAAAAATATTCAGGCCAGACTGGTGCAACCGTTCCTCGAGAACAACGACGACCAAACTCAACACCCTCTCTCTTGCCCATTGGTAAACATCCCTTGTGACCACAGACGTTCCCTCAAGAAGACGCGAGTAGTTTGCGAAAGAAATACCGATCTGCCTTAAAAATTGAGACCGACTGACCCGTCCGGCGACACGAATTTGTTCCAGCCATTGCAACCGCTGAATCGCCAAATGGTCAATCGCCGTATGGGCCAAGCGGATTTGAGGATGATCCAGGTATCTTTCTTCCTTGATCCAATCGATAAAAATATTAG
>JANLHA010000386.1 GCA_024653845.1 Candidatus Omnitrophota bacterium
CTAAATAATTGGTCTGTGCCAACATTTCCAAATCTTCCATGGGTTGTTTTTCAAAAGGATACTGACTAGAAACACCCGCACTGTTGACCAGAATATCAATATTCTTAAATTCCTTGGTAGCAACCTCAACCAAATTTTTCAAATCCTCAAGCTTACCCACATCCGTCGCAACACCAATCACTCGTACGCCTGTCTTTTGTTTGAGCTCTTCAACCGCCTGGTCCAATGTCGCCTTGGTTCGAGCCGCCAACACCAAATTGATTCCGCTCTCCGCCAGTCGCGTGGCAATCGCTTTTCCAATACCTCGGCTCGCGCCCGTCACAATTGCACATTTGCCTTTATGATTTGTCATGATTTCTTCCTTTCTCTGTTTCAATAAAGCGAGCTATTCTATAACAAGCTTTTTAATTAACAAAGCGGTTATCAGCATCAAAATTCCCAACCCCAAAAACGTCCAACTAAAACTTTTTTCAATAAAGAAGCTGCTTAACGAAAATCCCCAACCACCACTGACAAATCGGATCGAAGAATTCAAACTGGCGATTTCTGCCCGATGATCGTCCGGAAAATCCGTCAGCACCGTCGAGACCCCGTTATGCCCGATCGTCCATCCCATGGAGAATAAACATAAAATGACCGCTAACAAAAATGCAGGGTATCGCCCAACCAAAAAAATCGTGGCCCCAGCCATCATCATAACGCCAAACCAACAAGCCAGAATTCGCCCCCTTTTATCCGAAAGGTGCCCTCCCCACATTTGCCCAACAGCAGAACTGACCGCCATCAAAAGAAAAAAGAAACTGATGTGGCGCTTATCGAAATGATAAACGTCGTTCAAATAAATTCCAAACCACTGATTGGTTGCATGATAGAGCATGCTCAAAACAAAAACAAAAACGAAGATATTTCGAATCGATGGATGACAAAGTGTTTTCCAATAATTGATCTTCAAGCCCTGCACGTGTTTTAACGACGCCATCGGCACGAAAAGCAGCCCCAACACAATGAGCACTCCCATGACCGCCGGCAACACGAAAAGCCATCGCCAATGAGCGACGCCACTTAAAATGATTCCTGCCATCGAAGCAAAAAAACCACAACTGAAAAACAGCCCAACCCGTCGACCACGAATATATTTTTCAAAAAGTTGACCGATGAGCATCAACCCAACAGGAATCGCGCTGGCTCCCGAGATTCCAACCAAAATGCGACCCACCATCAAATCATTCAAAGAGCGAGCGCCTGCACAATAAAAAGAAGCAAGGGCATAAATGGCGAGAGATCCAACCAGAATTTTCTTATAAGAAAAATATCGAGTCAACGGCGCATAAAGCAACGCGCCCAACCCGTAAGGAACCATATAATAGGAAACGATTCTTGAAACTTCAATCGCCGGTAAATTCAAATCCAAACTGATCGCCGGTAAAACCGCGGCAATGGCCGCAACATTGAAAGAAATTGCAAAAATCCCACAACACAACAAAACGTAAACGACATTTCTCTCGTTGGAAAACCAGCTCACGTAGGCAAATCCTTTTTATGCAACCTAACTTTTCGCCGCAGTTTGGGCTGCTTCTTTTTCAATGACCGATTTGAAAATCTTCATATTGTGACGTGAATGTTCGTTGATGAACCCTTCAATCTGCTCTTCCGTGAATTTGGTGAATCCAGGATCCATTTGAAAATCTTGAATCCAAATCATTTTCGTAGCGCCCGGCTCCTCGACGTAAAACCAAACGATCTTCATATACTTGAAAGGAAACATTGGCTCATGTCGTGAAGCCACGGCAAATCGCTGATCTTTGTGCAGCCATCGCTTGGAAACCCAATTTTTTCCATCTTTGTCATGCAAACGGAATGTGATTTCGTTTCCCTTTCGCTCAAGGACATCCGCCTTCACATACTCATCGCCAAATAATTCTGTCCAACGTTCGATATGGTTAGAAATATCAAAAACTAAATCGTAAGGGGCATTGATCGTGATGTCATTTCGTGTGTGGCCCATATTACTCCTCCGTTTTATCCTTCTTAATTTTTATAATCCCAAAAGGATCTCTCCATGTTACTTCCCGACGGTAGTAATGACCTTTG
>JANLHA010000390.1 GCA_024653845.1 Candidatus Omnitrophota bacterium
CTAAAATGAGGTCCGTGTCATTCCCAATATTGGTGATATCAAAATCAGCCACACGAATAATAACACCTGACAATGCAGGACGCGTGCGTGGCGGTGGACTGATTTCCGCAGGGATCATGGGTTCGATATAAACATAACGCCCTGTTTTGGCAAGGGCTTTGTTGAGAATGTCTCCGGCGGATTGGGCACCAAATCCGGCATCCATCAACAATTCAAATCTAGAGATACTCTTGTTTTCTGTTGTTCTTGACATACATTCCTTCCTATCCATTTTTAAATTTCTTAATCTGTTGTGGGAATTTTGAAAGGTGACCTACGATCACTACTATATCACTGCTACAGTTTTTATCAATATTTTCACCGACTTTATTGAGGAGAGCAAGAATAAGGGCGAAGGTCTTGACGATCTTTGATCGATTGACAGGAATGCTCGTCGCAATGGCTGTTTTTTTTCTCTTTGCTTAAGATTTCGTCTAAATTCTGTTCCGATTTGATTGTGAACCCAGCATCTTTGATCATTTGCAAAGTTTTTGCGTTACTCGCCCCTCGAGTATTTAAATATCCTTGCAGAAATAAAGAATTGGCCGGATACAAAGCCAATACTTCCATGCTTCTAAGATGAATTTCTCGTCCCGCGGCGACTCGCAGCTCCGCTTTGGGATTTAAAAATCGATAAACGCAAAGAACCCGCAGACAATATTCTGGATTAAGCTCTTTGTCTAATTTTCTTTCTGTCAATTGAGTTCCATCGATTGACATTAAAAAATTGACAGGAATCGAAATGACATTCATCTCTCGCAATGTCCTCGCGACTTCAACAACATCTTTAGATTCTTCTCCCATCCCAACAATCATTCCAGAACACATTTCCAGCCCCGCACCCTTAGCCGCTTGCAATGTGGCAAGACGGTCTTGATAAGTATGTGTTGTGCAAATATGGGGATAATGCTCTTGTGAGGTATTGAGATTATGATTGAGGCGGTCAAGCCCAGCACTTTTTAAAATCTTAGCTTTTTCTTCGTTCAATAGACCGGCGGAAACACAAACTTCAATCGGATATTGGGATTTGATTTTCTGAATTAATTCTGCAAGCTTTTCAGTGCGTCGCTCCGAAGGTCCCCGACCGGCAAACACCATGCAATATCGAAACGCCCCTGTTTGATAAGCGTGTTTGGCTTCGGCTAAAATTTCCTCATCAGATTTCAGAGGGTATTCTTCAATGTCTGCCTTAGATGTTTTTGCCTGAACACAGTAATGGCAGTCTTCAGGACAGTAGCCATTCTGAGCATTGTTAATGATATGAATCATCACTTCTTTCCCACAAAAATTTCTTCTCACTTCATAGGCGGCATTCAATAAAGGGAGAAGTTCGATCTCCGAAGATGTCAAAATTTCTTGGCACTCTTGCGGGGAGAAAATTTCGCCAGCGATACTACGGTTTGCAAGACTCTGATAAAAGTTCCGGTCCATACGTCTCCTTGTGAAATTTAAATTGAAAACCATTGTAATATAAAAGAAATAATTTAGCAATTTTCTCTATGAAACTTTTTAAGCAGATGTTAATATGGGCCCACTTATGGATAGCCTTATGTCAATCGTTGATTTTTTTCTTCACCTAGATCACCATATGACGTCCATCCTTGAGACGTTCGGTGGCTGGACCTACCTTCTTCTTTTCTTAATCATTTTTTGCGAAACCGGTCTTGTGATCACACCCTTTTTGCCAGGGGATTCTCTCTTATTTGTTATTGGAACCATCGCGGCAGGAACAGGCGCGCTTCAAATCGAATGGCTTCTGTTTTCTTTATCCATTGCCGCCATTTTGGGAGATAGCATGAATTACTGGATTGGAAGTTTGCTGGCGCCAAAAGTTTTCCGTCAAGAAAAGATCCGTTTTATTAAGCGAGAATATCTTGAACGAACTGAAAAATTTTATGCCAAATATGGCGGGAAAACTATTATCATTGCCCGATTTGTTCCGATTGTTCGTACCTTTGCTCCTTTTTTGGCTGGCGTGGGAAAAATGAGTTATCGATGGTTTT
>JANLHA010000022.1 GCA_024653845.1 Candidatus Omnitrophota bacterium
GTAAAAACAGTTGTCGATCAAAAAGGAAAAGTTCTCTATTTTTCTCGTCAACCCATTCCCAATTCTCGCAGTGATCAATTCAAATCAGGCATCAAGCAGATTGGCATTTATGTTTTTCGAAAGAAATTTTTGCTCGAGTTTTCTTCATGGAAAGAATGTCCATTAGAAAAAGCCGAAGGTGTCGACATGATGCGAATTTTGGAATATGGTTATCCTATCCATACCTATGAAGCCAAAGATATGATCAGTGTTGACACTCCTCGCGAATTGAAGGAGATGGAATCCGTGTTGCTGCAAGATTCCCTTTATCAACAGATATTCCAAAACGTCTCGTGATTGTTCATTTTATTGACAAATTCAATCCTCACTCCGCTCAGGTTCATTTTGCCTGCTATGATTTTGATGAAACTTTCCGTCGGAATCCGCGTTTCATTGATATCAAGTCCATCATTCAAGAAAAAACACATTCCTGGTTAGAAGACGTTTATCAATCCCATTTGAAATTGTCTGATCAAATGGCGCAGCGTTCGTTTTGGTGGTGGGCGACCCCGATGTCGCGTTTTGATGCTCGTCCATGGGGGCAAGAGTACATCTTCAAACCCCTTTTTTTTGCCAGGGCTTTAAGCGAGTGGATTCAAACGCATCCAGATCAAGCTCAGGAAATTGATGTGGTGGGGGCCCATGGTTTGGTGGCCACATATCTTAGAGAATTTGAACCCGCTCTTCAAATCCAAGGTGAATTTTCGAGAACAGGGCCAATCCCATTTTTTTATTTGAAAAGTTTATTGAAATCGCTGGCTAAACTAGGGAGCCGCGCGTGGTTTGTGCTGACTCGGCACCTGTTGGTCAAAAGGCCGATTCCTTATTCTCGCAATGTGGTGATTTCCGAAAATGTGGCGGGGGCTTCGGCCGCAGAGGGTCACCGGTATTTCTTTGGAGGAATTTTTGATGGGTTAGAAGACTTCGATATTTCTTTTGCCAGCATTATGGATTATGGGTGTGAACCCAAGCCTCAGCGGTCTTCGCAGGGCTCAGGCCAGCCCCCGCGGGCGTTTTACTGGCTGGACCAAATTTGTTTTACAGATTGGGGCAGATGTATTATAATCAGCCTTAAAATTTTATGGCATTCCACGCAGGTTGCGCGTGATGCTGTTCCTTGTTATATTGGAGGAAAAACTTCCCGAGCCTTTCATCATCATTTTCTTTTGCACGAACTAGGGCGGCTGCCCTTTTTTATAGCCCTTTGTTCATATTATGCAGCCCGACGTTATTTTTCGAAAGTTCCTAACGCCAAGGTGATTTTTCCTTATGAAGAAAAGGGGTTGGAACGATGTGTGTTAAGGGCGTGTGCCGAGTTTAAAGTTTTCTCGATAGGTTATCTCCCGCATCCGCAACACCATCTATTGAGATCGCTCAAAGACTCTGTTTCGTCGTGTCTTGCTCCCAAGCCTTCTCAATATGCGGCTTGTGGTCATCTTTACATTGAATATCTGGAAAAATTTGCTTTTAAAAATCCCTCTCAAATTCATGTGTGGGGGAGTTCTAAATCGGAAATTCTAGATTTAGGGCGTGATTCGTTTGGCCAACGAATGTTATCGATCGGTCTTCTCAATAGCCATCCCAATGAGCTGAAGGTTTTTCGTTCTTGGATTGAGAATCATCCGGAGCTGACCCAAGATGTGAGGTATTCGATTCGTCTTTATAAAGGGGTTTATTCAAAAGAATTGCTGGATGTTTGTCAAGACTTGACAAGTCGGTTTCCCAATATCATCGAATCGCATGAGTCATGGGATGATTTTATCTCGCGTATCGATATTGCGGTGTTTTGTGCGACGAGCGCTGGCTTGATCGCTGTTAATAAAGGGTGTTTGGCGGTTCATCTTTTTCTGGACGATTTTTTTGACATTAATCCTTGTTTTGATAAGCTAGAGGTCATGCTAAGCTGTAAAACAAGCGAGGATTTTACCAAGCGCTTGGAACAATTGAAGAGACTATCAAAAGAAGAATATTTCGCTCTTCATGAAAAGCAAAAAGGGTTGGTTCAATCCATCTTTAGTCCGGTAAGAAAAGATGTGATCAGAAAGGACCTGGGGTGATCGAAATTCTAGAAAGGAAAAGAAAATCGTTGGTTCCCGAGCAAGAAATCATTGATGACATCCAACAATCCGTGAACACCCTCATGGAATTTGAAAAGAACGCTCAAAAAAACGATTATGGAGATTGGCATAGTCGTTTTCTGGAGCACACGGACCGACTCTTAGACCGTGATGGCAAGATTAAAGAAGAAAATCTCCAAAACTTTCGCGGGTTACAGATTTTTGTGACTGACCGACCGAGTGCGCGATTAAGAAAATTTTATCATCCCAGCCGACAGTGGTATAACCTGAAAAAAATAATGAATCTTTTTTTGGGAACGCAGCGAGGAGGTATTCGGGAAGCTTTAGATGCTTTTGACGTCTTAGAAAAAGAGGGGCGGTTAAGTTTTTTAAAGAAATATCCAAATCCTGACATAGGAAATCCTTTGCAGATTTGTCACAAGGGTTACACGTTCACCAATCGGTATATTCGGCATATCTATTTGTTTGATCTTTTTCAAGAAAAGTTAAAATCCTGTTTACAGGATAATTTTATTACCATGGATATTGGAAGCAGTTATGGAATTTTTTCAACTTTGATTAAACAGGAATATCCCCAGACTCATCATGTCTTGGTCGATTTGCCAGGCCAACTCATTTTGGCACACTATTATTTGGCCAAGCTTTTTCCGCACGCGAGAATTGCAGGAGCTAAGGAAATCATTCAAGAGAAGAAAATTGACCGGGCCTTTATTGAGCAATACGATTTTGTGTTGTTGCCGACGACGATGTTTCATTTGGTCCAAGAAAACAGTGTTGATTTGATTACAAATTTTGCTTCTTTGTCAGAGATGACTCGACAATGGTTTGAAATTTATGTCAATTCGGGAGTTTTCCAGACAGCAGAATTTTTATATATCGTCAATCGTTATGATTCTTATCCAACATACGCGAATAATATTACCATCTTGGATTATCCGTTTCATGATTATGAAGCTATCTACATGAGAACTTGTCCATTTTTGCTTTATTATTATGTTGCTCAATGGTTGGTTGGATATCGTCAGGTGACGTATCCGTCTCAATTCTTTCAATTCATAGGAAAGCGCAGTTTAGGAGGGCCAATTCATGTCTAAACACGTCTTAAAGACAGGGTCGGCGGGTGAGAATATCAATGTGGCAGAAGCTTCCTGGTCTTTTGGCGGGGATGTCCCTAAAAAATTCTCAGAGCACGTCAAGCGATCCGTTCCTTATTATGAGGATGGTCATCAACTTATTTGCAAAATCAGCGATTTTTTTATTCGGAAAGGCTCCATTTGTTATGACTTGGGTGTATCAACGGGAAATCTCACTAGAAAGTTGGCG
>JANLHA010000160.1 GCA_024653845.1 Candidatus Omnitrophota bacterium
CTTTGGAAAATCCTCAGCACGTTGAGAAAATTGCCGAAAATTATAAACGAAGTGGAATTGATGCTTTGATTGCCGTTGGAGGAGAAGACACGCTCAAAATTGCGTTGACTCTTCATCAAGAAGGACGAATCAAGGTGGTGGGGGTCCCAAAATCGATTGATAATGCCCTGTCCGGAACAGATTATGCGTTTGGGTTTGATACGGCAGTCAATATTGCGACGGAATGCATTGATCGATTGCATACCACGGCCGAAAGTCACCATCGGATCATTGTTGTTGAAGTGATGGGGCGTTATACGGGGTGGATCGCGCTTCAGGCAGGTATCGCAGGCGGAGCGGATTTCATATTGGTCCCCGAAATCCCTGTGAATATGAAAAAGGTGTGTGAAGAAATTCAGGCACGCCACAGTCGTGGAAAAACATTTAGCATCATTGTCGTTGCCGAAGGCGCTAAAATTCATAATGGGGAGCAGCCTGTTTCTGCAACAACAGAGCATGTGAGTCATCGTCGGATTGGTAAGGCTGGAGAATTGGTCGCACAGATCATTGAAGAGCAGACCCATTACGAAACTCGGGTCAGTGTGTTGGGGCATATTCAGCGGGGAGGAACGCCCAGTGCATATGATCGTGTCATTGGCACCCAGTTTGGAATCAAGGCGGTTGAGTTGGTCAAAGAAAATAAATTTGGTCACATGGTCAGTTTGCGGGGTAATAAATTGCAATCGGTGGGAATTGAAGAGGCTGTCAAAACTCGTAAACCCATTAACATGGAATTGTACGAAATGGCCCGAGTTTTTTTTGCAGGGTGAGACGAATATGAAAGAACGTATTCAGAAAATTTTCCAAGAGTCGATGGATGTGAAGAAGAAAACCCTTGAACAGAATCTTGACCAGATCCTGAAGGCCGTTAATGAAATCATTGCTGCTTTCCGACGAGATAATAAAATCTTTTTGTTTGGTAATGGTGGTTCTGCGGCAGACAGCCAACATATCGCTGCGGAATTCATTGGGCGTTTTCAAAAAGAACGTCGATCATGGCCGGCCATTGCTTTGACAACGGACACGTCAGCTCTCACCGCGTTAGGCAACGATTACGGATTTGAACGCGTGTTTGCAAGACAGTTAGAAGGCCTAGGGCGTAAAGGTGATTTTGCTATCGGGATCTCGACCAGCGGTAATTCTCCGAATGTGCTTGCGGGTGTTGAAATGGCCAAGAAGATGGGAATCAAGACCCTGGCCTTGACCGGAGGCAATGGCGGGAAATTGGCGGCTTTTGCAGATATTGCCATCATTGTTCCTTCATCAGTCACGGCACGTATTCAAGAATCTCATATTTGTATCGCTCACAGCATTTGTGAATTGGTGGAAGAACAGCTGTCATGACTTCTTTTCAGAAAATTGTCACATTGCCGTCTCTCCGACGGAGAATCCCACATCTTCGATCTCAAGGATTAACCATAGCTTTTACCAATGGTTGTTTTGACATTTTGCATCTTGGCCATGTCCGTTATTTGGAAGCGGCCAAGAAAAAGAATCGCGTCTTGATTGTTGGGCTCAATAGTGACGCATCGGTGCGAAAAATCAAGGGGCCCACGCGGCCTGTGAATTCTCAAGAAGCGCGTGCGGGAGTTTTGGCGGCGTTGAGTTGCGTAGATTTTGTAGTGATTTTTAAAGAACATACTCCATATAAATTGATTCAAACTCTCGAGCCAGATGTTTTGATCAAAGGTGCAGATTGGAAAGGAAAAGAAGTTGTGGGCGCGGATGTTGTGAAGGCGCGCGGTGGACGCGTGGAATTGATTAAATATGTGGATGGCTGCTCGACGACGGATATTATTAAGAAGATCGAAGGGAAAAGTTGATGGATATTACAAGAAATTTCTCTCGAAAGGGGTTTGATCCTTCCGCAGCACCGCTCAGAAAATCCCAGCGTGATTTTCTTCGCTTAACTTTCTCTTGTGGAGGAATCAATCCTTTTCTCAAGATTATGGGAGGATTCATTGCCGGCCTCAAAACCGTGCCCGCTCGGCCTGCGCGATATGCTGCTTAAAGGCTCAACCCCCTTTCGACTATTTTTTTACAGATCATCATCTATGAGAAACATCGTTCAAAAACAACTATGCCGCATCTTCGATGCCAATATCAATCGCGCCAAAGAAGGCCTGCGCGTTTGCGAAGACATTTGTCGCTTCATTGAAGATAACGAAAAATTAACACAAGCGTATAAAAAGGCGAGGCATCAACTCACAACAATCGTTTCTCAATTGCCTAAAAATTTGGTGTTGGAATCTCGTTCGGTAGAGAAGGATATCGGAAGAAAGACAAGTTTGACGGAGCGAAAACGAAAGAATGTCGACGATATTTTTGATGCCAACTCTCAGCGAGTCAAGGAATCTATTCGTGTTTTGGAAGAGTTTGCAAAACTGGTGAGTCCAAGAATTTCAGATTCTTTGAAGAAGCTTCGATACGAAATTTATCAGTTGGAACAAAAAAGACTGCTTCATTGATGAAACGTTCTTTAAAAAAAGCGAGATTGTATTTGGTCTTAGACACACAGGTTAATGACTATGACCAGTTGATGAGCATTTTGAAGTCGGCGGTCGGTGGGGGGATTGACATTGTCCAATTGCGGGATAAAATGGGATCCACACGCCTTGCGCTGAAGTTTTTGCAAGACGCTTTGCGTTATTTGAAAAGAAAGATTCCTTTGATTGTGAATGATCGCGTGGATTGGGCTTTGGCTGTTGGAGCCGATGGCGTCCATGTTGGACAAGATGATTTGCCGTTAGAAGCGACAAGAAAGCTCGTCGGATCCAAGATGCTGGTTGGAACGTCATGTCAAACGCTCGAACAAGCCCGTCGGGCACAACGGCAAGGTGCAGATTATATTGGATTTGGATCTGTCTTTAAGACATTCACCAAGCCTGAGCGGTCTCCGATGGATGCAGCCTTGATGAAAAGAGTTGCCTCGACGATTTTTATTCCTGTTTTTTTTATTGGCGGCATTGATCATTCAAGCATTGCAGATGTTTGTCAGCGAGGAGGACGACGAGTGGCGCTCACTCGTGCGATCTCGTTAGCTAAGAATGTTAAAGTTTCTGCTCAAAAGTTGAAGCAAGCGATAGAGCAATATCCTTTGAAATTGCGAGGGTAATTCAATGGTAGAATGGCAGCTTCCCAAGCTGCACACGCGGGTTCGATTCCCGTCCCTCGCTCTGATTGCTATGAAAAATTTCTCTTATCTGATGATTGCGGTTTTGATGAGCACGGTGATTGGCTGTGCAACGATTGAGGATCCAGATCTCGTCCAGGAAACTCCGGAAATTCGAGCCATCCCGCCTGAAGTCCGTCATCCGGAAGTTTCAGACGTGGGATTCTATCACAAGGTCAGAAAAGGTGAGACCATTTGGCGGATCGCTAAAATTTATCAAACCCCCATTGATGACATCATCCAGGCCAATCGGATTCCTAACGCAGCTCATCTTGAAGAGAACCAACTTCTTTTGATTCCTGGCGAAGATAAAACAAAAGACCAGAAGCTTTCCATTGAAGATGTATCTGAAATTTCCCGTAAAGAAGATTTCAGTTGGCCTTTGCGTGGAAAAATTTTGCGTTACTTTGGCCAAGATTCGCGCAGTCCGTATCATCAGGGAATTTGTATTCATGCCCATTCGGGCGAGGGTGTCAGGGCTGCCAGAGCAGGACGGGTCATTTTTGCGGATTATCTTCTAGGCTACGCTTACACAGTGATCGTGGATCATCAGGACGGATTTTGTTCGGTTTATTCTCAGAATTCCAAAATTTTAATTAAGCTCAACGATACGGTTCATCAGGGAGACAGAATCGCGGAAGTTGGACAAAAGGACCAGTTGAGTTTTTTATATTTTCAAATTCGAAAGAAGGGGAATCCTGACAATCCCCTTTATTACTTGCCCAAACTATAGTGGCAAGTCAGGAGTTCATAATGGATCCATCCGAATACGAAGAGTTCTATGGTCGTAAAGCCACACTTGAACTTCTAAGGAAGAGAGTGGTTGATCTCAAGGAAGGGTATCGTCAGAATGTTGCTTTCTTGTCAGCCAAGCATACAGGAAAAACATCTCTCTTGAGAAAGTTTTTAGCGGATCTCGATGACGCCGATGTGATTCCCATCTACATCGATCTTGAAAATAAAAACTTCGGATCTTTTGCCCAACAATTCATGGGGACCTTGTTGTATCACTTTTTCAAAAGTAAGGGGTTGCCCGTTTCTCATGATTTTCCTTTTTTATTGGAAAAGGCCCAAGAATTGTTGCCTCAAACGGTCCAGCGAATGAGAAAAATTCGTAAAGGACTTCTCGACGAAGGCAATCAAGAAATTTATCGGGAATTGATTGCTCTGCCTCAAATTTTTTCTGAAGAATCTAAGAAATTTTGTATCCTTCTTTTTGATGAATTTCAAACGTTGGAAGAGTTTGATGTCGCAGAGGTGTTTCAGGAACTTGGCAAAACGATCATGACGCAGAAAAGATGTTTATATCTGTTGAGCAGTTCTTTGCCTGAAGTCGCGCGGGAAATTTTGTCTGAAAAGCTTTCGTTGTTATTCGGGAATTTTGAAATCATCGACCTGCCGTTGTTTGACCTTAAAACAAGCCAGGCTTTTATTCAGAGCCGTTTGGCACCGACGAGAATGAAAGAAGACCTGATTTACTTTTTGATTGATTTTACCGGCGGGCATCCCCTTTATTTGCATCTGATCTGTCAGGAGCTCAAAACGCTCAGCCAAATCCATCGGCAAGAGGAAGTCTTTGCGCCACTTTTTGCTCAAGCGATTGAACATGTTTTATTCCAGCCTTGGGGAGTGTTGAGTCGTCATTTTGATTTGATGCTCAACAATTTGTGTTCGGGAAAAAATGGAGCTTTGGTGGCTTCCTTGTTGATTTCTCTTTCTCATGGTCGACGGAAAATCAAGAATTTGGCCCAAGAATGGAATGCGAAACAAAATGTCGTCACTCAGCGTCTGTTGCGCCTGGTCGAAATGGAGCTTGTGGCTAAAAACAGTGCGTCTTATTATTTGAAGGATCGGTTGCTGCGTTACTGGATCAAATATATTTTTGAAGAGAGTGGCCGATCTTTTGATCCGTGCCCTGTGCGGCAGCGAGAGCAGTTCTTTAATGAGTTGAATCATGCCATTGAGAACTTCATTGTGGTTTCTCGTAAGGATGTTTCGACGAGAATCATTGAGTTATTGTATTGTTTTGAGGACGAAGCTTTCCAAATCAATGGTAAAAAATACAAGATCCCATTATTTCGAGAAGTTGTTTTTCCCAAAGGGCGACGTTTGTCAGAATCTTCATGTGAATTGATCCGAGCTTCATCAGAAGAGGGGGAATGGTTGATCATTCTAAAG
>JANLHA010000165.1 GCA_024653845.1 Candidatus Omnitrophota bacterium
GTTTGCCCCCCCAAATAAAGGACAAATGGCGTGAAGTATTCCTGAGTTAACCCCGTCATACAACAGCCAAATAATCCCTTCCAAAGGGAAATATCCAAACTTTTTTTCTTAATCGCGTCTTCCATCATGTAACTCCTAATTCATCCCAAATTACAGCACAGGGTAAAAATTGTAAATAAAAATTTAAACCCAGGCAGCCCTTCCCTTATTTCTCATAAGCCTCTACAAATAGCAAAGATAATCTTTCTCAACTTTAATATTTATAGTATGATGCAAAAAGGTGGATCAACCAAGGAGGAATCCATGAATAAACGTTATTTTGTATCAAGTCTTTTTGTCTTTCTTTTTATTACTGTCTTTGAATGGATTTTTCACGGAATTTTTCTCAAAGATCTCTACGTCCAAACCTCTTATCTTTGGCGTCCTGAAGATCAATTCATTATGCCAGCCATGTTGCTAGGACAATTCTCATTCGCCTTCATTTTTTCATTCATCTTTGTCAAGGGGTATGAAAACAAAGGAATGATTGAAGGAATCCGTTATGGCCTGTTGATTGGACTTTTGTTCATTCCCAGTCAATTGGTCATGTATGCTGTCCAACCCTTACCTGCAAATCTGGTTATTCTTTGGAGTGTTGGTGGGCTTGTCGAGCTTGCCATCGCTGGAGCAATTTTGGCCGCAACGTATCGCACCTGGAAAAGATAATGAATTAAATTTTGTTAAGGCCCAGGGGAGCCTGAAAACCTCCCTGGGCCAAGTTTTTTCATGATGTCCTATGCTTTTCAATTCCCTCGAATTCTTCATCTTCTTTATCGTTGTCTATAGCACCTATCTCCTTTTTTCTCACGGCGGACAAAATCGCCTTCTTCTTGTTGCCAGTTACATATTTTATGGCTGGTGGGACTGGCGTTTTCTATCTTTACTGCTTCTTTCAACCATCGTGGACTATGTTTGTGCAATCAAAATCGAAGACGCTCCCACATCTCAGGTCCGGAAAAAATTTCTGCTCTTGAGTATCTGTTTCAACCTTTCTCTTCTTGGTTTCTTTAAATATTTCAATTTCTTCATCTCTTCGTTTGAAGCTCTCTTGGCGAATTTAGGTATTGCCTTTCATCCTTGGACTTTGAAAATCATTTTGCCGGTTGGAATTTCCTTTTATACATTTCAAACCATGAGTTATGTCATTGACATTTATCGTCGAGACTTGAAACCTGCACGTAACTTTCTCGACTTCGCTCTTTACGTTTCTTATTTCCCTCAGCTCGTGGCTGGCCCCATCGAGAGAGCGGCACATCTTTTACCTCAAGTCCTCCGACCCCGGCGCGTCACCTTAGAACAATTTTATCAAGGCTGCTATCTTCTCTTCTGGGGGCTTTTCCAGAAAGTGGTGATTGCCGATAATTTGGCTAAAGTCGTTGATCCCATCTTTGCATCCCCACCTCCTTACGACGGACTCATGGTCCTCTTGGCAACGTATGCATTTGCTTTCCAAATTTTCTGTGATTTTGCTGGATACTCAGATATGGCCCGGGGGTTAGGAAAGATGATGGGCTTTGATATCATGGTCAATTTCAATCTTCCCTACTTTGCAACCAATGCCCGAGAATTCTGGCAACGGTGGCACATCAGCCTCTCGACATGGCTCCGCGATTATCTCTATATCTCCTTAGGGGGAAACCGTCAGGGGGAAAAAGCCACATATCGCAACCTGATGATCACGATGCTTCTCGGAGGACTCTGGCATGGAGCCAACTGGACGTTTGTCGTCTGGGGAGCGTTTCATGGACTCTTGCTCATCATTCATCGAGCGATCGAACCTTCGCTCAAAAAACTTCGTCTCTCCTCCAACATCATTCTTGAAAACATTTTCTGGGGAGTACGAGTGATTTTCTTTTTTCATTTGGTGTGTCTAGGCTGGCTCTTTTTCCGTGCTCCCAATCTTTCTCAGGCCCTGGACATGCTGACAAGTGTCTTGACTGCCTTTCATTGGCCCACGTTCCAAAACCTTTTGGATGCTGGTCTCTTCTTTATCTTAGCCCTGCTGCTTGTTCAAATCCTCCAATACCGTCAAAAGAATTTACTTTTTATCTTTGAATATCCTGCCTGGATCCGAGGGACTTTTTATTTTGTGATTTGGGTTTTAATCTTGACATTTGGTGTGACGGGCGGCAAAGCCTTCATTTATTTTCAATTCTAGAAAATAAAAAGGGGTCGATCTTTAAGGATCGACCCCCAAGCCTTCACAAAACTAGCTGATCAATGATGACTTTCGTGATCAACAGCGCCGACGGGTTCAGCGGCAGGAGTTGCCGTATCTGCGGGAGGCAATTCTAATGGTGCCCCCTTCTCTTCAACGCTTTCTTTTCCCTCATCCATCCCTTTTTCTGGCATCATCGGACAGATTTCTTTCATATCGGACATCATCTTTTTCATGCCTTCCGTGTCCACAGTCAAGGTCACTTCCTTAATCAAGTTCAAATCCTTATCAAACTTGCTAAGTTTATTTCCCATGACAACAAGAACACCACCGTCGGGCATGATCATCACCGATTTTTCGACCATGGATTCCATCATTCCATGCATCATCGGAGGCATGCCCATCATTTTTCCGTGTTTCAT
>JANLHA010000169.1 GCA_024653845.1 Candidatus Omnitrophota bacterium
CTTTGATTTGAAGCGTGATCAACTCGCTCGTTATGGATTGTCTATCGCTGATGCGCAAATGACGATCCAGTCTGCCATTGGCGGTGAGAACATCACAACAACCGTTGAAGGCCGTGAGCGATACAACGTCAATGTTCGGTATCCTCGAGAATTACGCGACGATGTGGATGAGTTGAGCCGCGTGCTTGTCGCGACACCTTCAGGCGCACAAATTGCTCTTGGTCAAATTGCGGATATTGTTATGCGCACCGGCCCTTCCATGATTCGTAATGAAAGTGGAATGTTGGCCGGCTACGTTTATGTTGACGTGGCGGGTCGAGACATTGGAACTTATGTCGAGGACGCAAAGAAGAAAGTCAAAAATCATCTCAATCTCCCGCAAGGATACAGCTTGGTTTGGAGCGGACAGTATGAAAATATGCTGCGGGTTCGTGAGCGCCTTAAGGTTGTGGTCCCGCTGACACTTTTTATCATTGTCCTGTTGCTTTATTTCAACACCAAATCATGGATAAAAACAGGGATTGTTTTATTGGCAGTTCCGTTTTCGCTCATTGGCGCGTTTTGGCTGCTCTGGATTTTGGATTACAATTTATCCATCGCGGTTTGGGTGGGGATGATTGCTTTGATGGGGCTTGATGCTGAGACGGGAGTCCTCATGCTGCTGTTTCTTGACTTGTCTTATCAAGACGCCGTCAAGCGAGGTGCGATGACGTCAACGCACGATTTGCGTGAGGCGGTTGTGCATGGCGCCGTCCGACGGGTACGGCCCAAAATGATGACCGTTATGGCCGCCATGCTAGGGTTGTTGCCTATCATGTTTTCTCATGGTGCGGGTGCTGACGTGATGCAACGTATCGCGGCACCGATGGTCGGCGGACTCATTAGCTCTTTTGCTTTGGAGCTTTTGGTTTATCCCGTCATTTTTTATATATGGAAAGAAAAAGAAAATTCAAATAAGATCAATGCGTGAGAAAGGAGATTCTATTGCCAAATTCACTCAAAGTCCTTGCGTTTGCCGGCAGTGCACGAACAGCGTCTTTTAATAAAAAATTGATCAAAGTAGCGGTTGAAGCTGTAAAAAAAATCGGCGCTGAGGTAACCTTGGTTGACCTCAAAGATTATCCCATGCCATTGTTTGATCAGGATTCGGAGGCCACTCAGGGGATGCCGGAGAACGCGCGAAAAGTCAAAGAGATGATGATCAGTCACGACGCATTTTTGATTTCTGCGCCGGAATACAACAGCTCGATCACGCCGCTGCTCAAAAATATTCTTGATTGGGCGTCGCGCGTGAATTCACCGAACGAAAATTCGCTCATTGCTTACAAAGGCAAAGTGGCGGCTCTTTTGAGCGCTTCACCCGGAGCGTTAGGCGGATTGAGAGGGCTGGAGACACTCCGTTCGATTCTTGGAAACATCGGAGTGATTGTTTTGCCAACACAATTGGCGGTTTCTAAAGCGAATGAAGCTTTTCATGATGATGGACGTCTGAAGGATTCTAAACAGCAGGAATCGCTTGAGAAAGTGGTTAAAGAATTGGTGGAGGTCGTGTGTAAATTAAAAGGAATTCAATAATGCGGGCCTGCCGATCTTTCAATAATAATTTGACAATGCTAAATTTCTTCGCTAGACTCAGTGCATTCTTTCCAAAAGATTTGGAAAAGTTAACCCTAGAAAAGCTTCAGAGAAGGAGGCCTCACGATGCAAGAATTGTCATTCTACGATGTGAAGTCTAAGGCAAAATTTAACAGTTCAGATTATCAAGTTAAGGAAAAGAGCGGAAGATTTTTTGCCGTAACCAAGGCCAAGAGTGGAACGCACGAATGCTGGAGAGTTTTGAGCAAAGACCAGGCCGAGAAAATTAAAAAAAGTAAGTAAGAGAAGGTGACGTAAGATTAAAAAGAAGTCTCTGACAGGGTTAAAGCTAGCACGGGAAGTTGCAAAGTTTGCATCTGACGTTAAAGCAGAAAATATCCAAATCATGGATATGCGTAAGGCTGCTAACTTCTGTGATTATTTTGTTCTCTGCACTGGACATGTGGACCGGCAGGTTCGGGCCATTGCTCAGCGAATCCAAGATGGCCTCGAGGAAGTAGGTCTCAAGGCAGGATATCTTCAGGGAATGAAGAGTGGCCATTGGATTCTGATCGATTTAGGTGATGTTGTTGTGCATGTTTTCGATCAAGAATCTCGAGAGTTTTATGGCCTTGATCATCTTTGGCAAGATGCCAAAAAGGTCAAATGG
>JANLHA010000170.1 GCA_024653845.1 Candidatus Omnitrophota bacterium
ATGCTTCTAAGGGGCAAGCTGTGCGTTCGTCACGGTGCCAGTCCGACCGCAAACAATATAAACTTTATATGCAGAACGTGGTTTTGAATCAGGAAAACTTAACCGTCATCCCGATGGAAGTCTCTGAGCTTTTGACGATCAACAATCAAGTGGTAGGCGTCAGAACGGTTAACGGTGATGCAATCCATGCTCCGACGGTGGTGATCACGGCAGGAACGTTTTTGAAAGGCCGAATCCATATGGGCCCAAGCATCACCTCGGGTGGTAGGATTGGGGAACCAGCTTCGGTGCGACTTGCTGACCATGTCCGAGATTTAGGTTTTGAAATTTTGTTTTTTAAGACGGGAACTCCGCCACGGCTTGACGGAAAAACCATTGATTTTTCTCAGTTGGAATCCCAGTATTCCGACGAGCGGCCTGTTCCCTTTTCTTTTCGCACGCACGAAATTCCTAAAGAGCAGAAGTTGTTGCCTTGCCATATCACACACACGAATGAACGAACGCATGAGATCATTCGTGAGAATTTTCATCTTTCGCCGATGTATTCGGGACAAATTCAAGCGACAGGTGTGCGGTATTGTCCTTCGATTGAAGACAAGTTGAAGAAGTTTTCTGATAAGAATTCCCATCATGTTTTTTTGGAGCCAGAAGGCCTGGACACCGACGAGTATTATCCCAATGGGATTTCAACCGGTTTGCCTATTGAAGTGCAGGAGAAAATGGTGCGTTCCATCAAAGGGCTCGAGCAAGTGAAAATTGTTCGTCCCGGATATTCCATTGAGCATGGCGTCATTCGTGCGACGGAACTCAAAGCAACCTTGGAGACGAAGAAAGTTTCGGGCCTCTTTTTTGCCGGTCAAATCAATGGAACAACAGGATATGAAGAAGCGGGAGCTCAAGGGTTGATCGCAGGAATCAACGCCGCGCTGAAAGCCAAACAGCAAGAGCCATTCATCCTCGGTCGTCATGAGGCTTATATTGGTGTTTTGGTTGACGATTTGATCACTAAGGGAACGGAAGAGCCCTATCGGATGTTCACCTCGCGCGTGGAATACCGTCTGGTGATCCGTGAAGATAATGCGGATAAACGATTGGCTCATCATGGTCATCGATTGGGCCTGCTGAACATCCAAGAATATGAAAAGATTGTCAGGAAGTACGCATTGATTGATCAAGAAATCCATCATTTGAGAGCCACGAGCATTTCCCCGGGAAGCGATGAGGGCGGTCGTCTCAATGAGATTCTAGAGAGTCGCAACAGTGCTCCCATCCGTCGTCCAACGTTTTTAAGTGATTTGCTCAAACGTCCCGAAGTGCGTTACGAGATGATTGCCCCTTTTGATGGGCAATTGAAAAATTATCCGCAGGCCATCATTGATCACGTCGAGTATGAAATCAAATACGAAGGGTTTATTCAGCGGAATTTGAAGGATGTGGAGAAATTCCGGCATATTGAAAATATCAAAATTCCTGAAGGGATGGCGTATTCTCAGATTCATGGACTTTCGAAAGAGATTCAACAAAAGTTGGCTCAGTTTTCTCCTCGGACTTTGGGGCAGGCTCAACGAATTTCAGGAGTCACGCCTGCCGCCATTTCGATTCTAATGATCCATTTGAAGAAATTGAGTGAACAACGCAAACAGCAACGAGCATAAAAGGAGGGCATGATGGGACCGACAGCCGCAGAACCCAAAATGAATATTGCTAAAGACATTACGCAATTGATTGGACGTACGCCTTTAGTGCGTTTGAATAAATTAAATCAAGGATGCTATGCGGATATTGTTCTGAAACTGGAATATTTTAATCCGATGGGATCCGTCAAAGATCGTATCGGTTTGGCCATGATTGAGGCTGCCGAACGTGACGGAAAGATCAATAAAGATTCAACGGTAATCATCGAACCCACATCGGGGAACACGGGGATCGCGTTGGCTTTTGTTTGCGCGGTCAAAGGGTATAAGTTGACCCTCACGATGCCGGAGACAATGAGTTTGGAGCGTCGGGCATTATTGCGCGCTTTGGGTGCCACATTGATTTTGACACCAGGCCCTCAAGGGATGAAAGGGGCCATTGCCAAAGCTAAAGAATTGTTGGACTCTGATAACAAATATTTTATGCCTCAGCAATTCGATAATCCGGCGAATCCCGAAATCCATCGCAAAACGACGGCCGAAGAAATTTGGAATGACACGGCTGGGCAAGTTGACTTTTTAATTTCCGGTGTCGGAACCGGTGGAACCATCACGGGCGTATCAGAAGTCATTAAAAAACGAAAACCTTCGTTTAAAACCATTGCTATTGAGCCTAAGGGTTCTCCGGTCCTTTCCGGTGGAGCTCCAGGCCCTCACAAAATTCAGGGGATTGGTGCCGGGTTTGTTCCGTCGATTTTGAATACGGCTTTGATTGATGAAATCATCCAAGTGGATAATGACGAAGCTTTTAAATATGCACGGCTTTTGATGCGCGAAGAAGGCATTTGCGCAGGAATTTCATCCGGAGCGGCTGTTTGCGCAGCTTTGCAAGTTGCTCGTCGACCTGAAAATAAAGGGAAACTCATTGTTGCGATCATTCCGAGTACAGGTGAGCGGTATTTGAGTACCGATCTGTTTGCAGAATTTCGGGATTAATAAAAAGGGGACAGGCTGCTTTTTAAAAAGCAGCCTGTCCCCTTTTTATTCCCTTTTTATTAAATTCAAAAATGCAAAGTCTTCCCAAATCTTCCCCTTCAGCCATTATCAAATTTACAATCCTTCTGATTCTTATTGTTTTATTTATTTTTCTTGGTCAATGGATCCATTTGAATGTTGAGCCTTATGTGAATGTGTTGAGAGAGATGCCTCTTGTTCTCTCGGGGATCGTTTTTGTTTTGCTTTACACCGTCGTGACATTTTTCATTTGGATTGGATCGAAAGATGCTTTTCGTATTACGGCAGCATATGTTTATGGGCCATGGATCAGCACGATCTTTGTTTGGATTGCGGAATTGTGCAATTTGGTAGTTTTGTTTTCTTTGAGTCGAAAGTTGGGCCGAGACTTTGTTGAAAACAAATTGAAAGGGAAACAGCGGCGATGGGATGAATCGCTAGCTAAGACCGGAGTGGGGTGGATTTTTCTTTTCAAATTTTTCCCGATCATTCCTTTCCGATTTCTAGATTTAGGGTTTGGTCTTACAAAAATTTCTTTGAAGA
>JANLHA010000171.1 GCA_024653845.1 Candidatus Omnitrophota bacterium
CTTGTTGGAGGAATTGGTAAAACCGAATCCCCTCTTTTAATCCTGACCAGCCGTAAATTCTTTTGACCTTAAAAATTTTGAGATTACACCCCACATCATGAACCGCATGGAGTGAGCTTGTCCCCTCACAATCCATACTGGCAATCGTGATGCGATATCGAGATTTTTCCAGATTTTTTGCAAGCGCGAAGATGTTGCGTTCTGCTCCTCCCGCATTGGGATCGATCAGGCAATCCGTCAATAAAACGATATTTTTCTTTTTAGGTTCGTGGGGCATGAGGAAAAGTTTTTTTACGTGGACGTTGAGATTCGTTTGTTGCTGCAAGTCCTGAGGAGACGATCAAATGCCCTCGCTCGACCATAGCCAAAAAGACCCAAAAGAAAGCGCCTAGGGGCAATGGCCCCCAACGGTCACCAAAGAAGTTGGCAACCATGAGGCTAATCGTACACGCAGTGAATCCAAGTCCTAAGCCTTTCAGAAGAGGATCTTCTGTCCGACGATAAAGTTGCCATCCGCGTACCAATGATAGAATCATGATGGTTAAAAGGAACGTAATCCCAATCAATCCTTGTTCTGCGAGGGTTCTTAAGAAAACATTATGAGTATCGGTTTTGAGTTCAAGGTATGAAAACACATTGAAGCCTACCCCCATGATAGGGTTATGTTGAAAATACAACAGACTCTGCTCCCACATCACAAGGCGTGTTGCCGCGGATTCATCAAGTTGACCTTCATGTTCGGTGAATTGAAGTCGTTCCATGACGCTGGCTGGAACAATCGTATTCCAACAGATGGCAAAAAGAATCATTCCGACTAATACAATGCGGACTCGCACCAATCCCAAGAATAAAAGACCGATAGCTGTGGCCATATAGGCTCCTCGAGAATACATAAATACAACGATGTAAGAGGCGACCGCAATCAAAGAAAGCAAGCTCAATTTGATCCACGTGCGTTTTTCCCAAAGAAAGACTCCAATAAGAACAAACGTGTATGTAGCATAAAAGGCAGCCACTTCATTAGCGCCAAGGTGAACAAATGTTCCATGGACTTTTGTTCGAGAAACCCATGACGTCATCAATCCGACTTGTTGGAAACTGTAATATTCCATTAATAAGATTGCCGCACACATTAAAAGAAAAAGTTTTTTCAAGTCTTTGGTCGTCTTGATGTGGTTAAGGGTGAGGAAAAAAAATAATGGCATGACCATGTAGTTCTTCCAAAATTGGACACGGGGATCGGTGATGTCCAGGGGAAATGGCGCGTTAATTGTGAAAGATCCGACCCAGAGGGTGATGTAGGTAAAAATCGCGTAGGTAAATAAAATCCAATTGAAAGGTGTTTTGGCTAGAAAAGGATCTTTGCTGGAAAGCCTAGAAACCAGCCACCCAACAATCATACAGATCAATAAGATGTCATTGAGGTCTTTTCCTAAAGGAAGAAAATCAAGTCGTTCCAAAACATTTTGTAGAGGAACAAGAGGAACGAGAAAAAATAATCCATAACGAACCCTACCAGTCAGAGAAACTAATCCAACGATAATTGCGCTAAGATAAAGAAAATGTGGAGCAAATTGTTTAAGAAGACCTATCATGAGTTATTCGTTTTGATGATTTTAGCAGGAATTCCGGTTACGGTTGCGTTGTCAGGCACATCGATAAGAACGACAGCATTGGCGCCGATTCGAACATTGTCCCCGATCAAAATTTTTCCTAAAATCTTGGCGCCTGTCCCAACGTAAACATGATTGCCTAATGTGGGTGCTCCCTCTTTTCCTAATCCCCGTGTGCCGATGACAACGCCTGGTCCAATTGAACAATTTTCCCCTATCTTGACGTCGCTGTGAATGATGATGCCTCCAAAATGACCAATGTATAACCCTTTTTTAATATCCGTACTGGCTGGAATAGAAATGCCTGTCAAAATTTCTGTCAATTTGAATAAGAGAAACGCGATTAATTTTAGAATGAAGGAAATTAAGGGGATGTGGATGCTATGCACCCAACGGCCAAAGCGGTAAACAACAAGTGCCCAAATTCCCTGCTCAAAGACGAGATAAATATTGCGTCGATCATGAGGGTCTTTGATATAACGTTGGATGTCCGCAGAAAGATTTGGAAACATGTTTTACCCTCTCAAAAATGTTTTTCCCAAATTGATCCATGGCCAAATATAGAAGGGCCAGGATTTGATCGCTTGCCAATATTGTCGACGAGCTTCCTTAAAGTGAGTTTGCAAAAGAAATCCGTCTCCTGCTTCCTTGTGAAGTCGAGCCAAAGCTTGGTGACGCAGAAATGCTTTTCCATTGCAGGCTTTTTCAATGGCTTTTTGATTTCCTGAAATTGTTTTTTCGATGCTACTGCTGAGGCTATTTGTACGGACACGATATGAGCCTAAATGTTTTTGAACGAACGTCACCGGATAATTTTTTGTCATTCGCAGCCAAAGGTCGCGGTCCTCGGCGACATTGCCGATTTTTTCGTCGAACCCTCCAACCTCGATCAGAGAATCCCGACGAGCTAAGACGGTCAAACAAGCGATATGAGCCTTACGCAAAAGAAGGCTTTTAAAAATATGGCCTGACAAACCTGCTGGATTTCGGTTGAGTTTCTTAAGAATTTTTCCGTCTTCATCGATTCGAATGATTTCCCCGTGCACTAATACAATGGTAGGTTGTGCATCAAGAATTTTTACTCCTTCTTCGAGACGTGTGGGCGCCCAAAGATCGTCAGAATCAAGAAATGCAATGTATTCGCCCTTCGCTTCTTCAATGCCTCGGTTGCGTGCACAGGCTGGCCCTGCATTCTTTTGAGCGATGTATTTGATTTTGCTAGGATATTTTTTCTGATACTCTTCAACGATACGTCGCGTGTTATCTGTTGAGCCATCGTCAATGATGATATGTTCAAAATCTTGAAATGTTTGCTGTAGAACGGAGTCCATCGTTTCTGGCAGGAATTTTGCCTGATTAAAGGTTGGAGTGATGATACTTACTCGCGGCATCAATTGGAATTCCTTAAGGTCAAATGTTGATATTCTTGAGTCAGCGCATGAACGACATGATTCCAAGCAAATCGGTTTTCCGTCGTCAGGCGAGCATTCTGACCTAGCTGCTGACACAATTGAGGATTATCAAGAAGTTCTGTCAGTGCTTTTGCAAGTGCTTTGTTGGTTGCGTCTTCCAAAAGAATGCCGTCATGTCGATGTGTGATGATTTCTTTGATCCCCCCTCGAGCGAAAGCCACAACAGGTTTTCCCATGGCCATGGCTTCGATATTGACAACTCCAAAAGGTTCTGCCCATAACGATGGTACAACAAAGATATCGCAGGTAGCGATAAAATTTGGGATTTCTTCGTGGGCCACATAACCGGTAAAGATGATTCGGTCTTCAAAGCTTCGGCTGAGTTTTTTCAATTCTTGGATATAAGGTGTTTCTTGATTCTGGCTATACGTGACACCTCCCAAAATGAGCAATTTCAAATTGGGAAAGGCCTCTAAGAGGTTACGGAAAGCTGAAATCAAAATATGAACTCCCTTATATTCGACGAGACGACCGGTAAAAAGCAATACCTTGTCTTCTCTACTAATATTGTATTGAGCTCGAATTTTTTCAACTTTTTCGGGCGGGATTTTAGAAATTTGAAAAGTATTTGTATCAATCCCGTTATAAATGACAACGGTCTTGTTTTGAAGATAAGGATAAAGAGACAGGATTTCTTCTTTGAGAGAATGGCTACAGCAAATGATGCGATCCATTCGATCAAATAGTTTTTTCTTGAACAGCTTCCCTCCCGGTTCAACCACGCTTCGATTTTGAAGATGGAGGATAATTTTAGCTTGAGGATTCAATAGTTTTATCATGAAAGCGAATTGTGGACGGCTAAGGATATGAATGATTTGAACTTTGGCTCGTCGAGCTTGCCAGGCAGCCCAAAAAGAATAAGGAATAAAATAAAATCTGCTCCCTTCTTTCTTGAATGGGAGCTTATAAGTGCATAGAAGGATTTTTCCTAGGAGTCCTTTCTTATAAAAACGGTAATCAACGCCATCAGGATAATCTTTTGCTGAGAACTCCGGAGCCTTAATAGATAGGCTAAGAACGTAGTGTCTTTGTTGGGCTAAGGTTTTAGCCACTTGATAAATCCAATTTTCAACCGCTCCTCCCTGGACAGGAGGAACTGGTAATTTTTCAGAACTTAAGAAAGCGATTTTCATTTTTTATGAGCTCTTTTCCATCGTTGCTGACAAAAACCAGTAAATCGATACAATTGCAATTCATGAAAAAATTTTTGGTCAGGCCGATAAAAAAAGAAAATCATTTGAAATGCGTGACTTATCGCCCAGCGGAACCACCAGCGGGGGATGTCAAAGATTTTTTTGTCATGGGGTTCTTCTTTTTGATTAAGCTCGGCCAAAGCTTTCCCGGAATTGAGATACCAGCGTCGAAAATATTTTTTATTGAAATGTTCGGTCTGGAAATGGTGATAAACAGCCACAGAAGGGTCATAAATGATTGCATATCCTCGGGCGCGGATTCGCTGACTCAGCACAGAGTCTTCATGCTGATGGCCCATCTGATCTCGCAAAATGAACCCTTCGACCTCTTTCAAGACTTGGCGACGGAAAATCATGTTGGAACCTGCGGCATAAAGGGTTGATCCTCGTTGTTGAGAAGGCTCAATCGCTCCAATGACGACGCGAAGACGAGCTGAGTACCACAAGGGCTTTTCAGCCGGACAAATCCCTTCCACTTTGCCTGTTAAGCAGTGAAGATTGGAATCTGTGAAATTTTCTATGACCTGTTTGAGCCAATGGGAATCAAAAGTGATGTCATCATCGGTAAAAGCAATCAGATCGGCATCGCTATACGTTAACGCATGATTAAGCGCGTAAACTTTCCCCTTCGTTGTTTCTTGGAAGTAGAATATTTTCAAGCTGGTTTGCTGAAGAAAATTTTTTAAAAAGTTTTTTGTATCTTCCTGGGTGCTGTTATCTGCAATGATCACACGAAATGGATAGGCGTGTGGCCTCTCTATGGCTTCGATACTTTTTAATGTCCGAGAAAGACTCTCGGGCCGATTGTATGTGGCGATGACCAGATCAAGACTCATGATGGTGATGGATAAGATCTTTTAAAATAGATTGACTATGCTCTGTTTGTTTTTCTTGGTAATAACGTACTTTGGAATAAATTTGGGATTGATAAAAATCCCATCTCGTATTTAATTCTTCAATCAGGCTCATCACATGTTTGGGATCGATTTGATCTGCCCGAACATTGAATTTTTCCAGATCCATGGATGCCATAAAATCTCGGCATTTAGGACGGTATTCCAGCATGATCGAAGGAACGTAAGATGCCATCGCCAGAATCACGGAGTGTAATTTTTCTCCCACAAAGAGATGGCAGGTTTGCAAGAACTTCATCACGTCAGGAATGGAAAGATATTTCTCAAAGATTCGGGGCTTCCCATGCAGGCGCTTGCAAGCCTCTTGGATATACGGCAGATCTTCGTTCCAAACCGGAAGAAATGTGATTTCCCAGTTTTTCTCGAGAAGGATTGAGGCGAGTGTTACAACTTTTTCCAGTATCTCATCTTCTTTTCCCCAAACGTTTCCGTGAGAAATGCCAATATTCATTCCTAAGTGTTTTTGATTATGCTGAGAAGATTTCTTTTCTTGAGCCAAACTCAAGGCGGGGTCACCAATGATTTGTGATTTTTGAAATCCATGCTCTTGAAGGATGTCCTGAGACAAGGGTCCACGGACTCCAACAAAATGACACTTTTCAAGGTGATCAATCCATTGAGGCAAGGTGTTTCGAGGTTGGCCGATAGAACTCCAAAAGGCCGGGTCGCAAACTCCTGTACCAAATGTAAATGTAGGAACTTCTCTTTTCTGTGCCTCTTCAAAATTGAGGAGATAACCCTTTCCCCCATTAATAAGAGTCCCGCCCCCTAATGTGACGGCGTCATAGCAATCTCGTCGTGAGAATTGTTCAAAGATTTCCATTTTTCGTGTGTATTTGTAAGGCAAAATATGCGCCGGAGAAAAAAGTTTCTGAAAGGCTAGAAGCATGGCTTCATCGCCCAAATTGTCATATCCGACCCATCCGATGTAACCAATGCGTTTGGCAAATGGAAGTAAATAGGGCCAATTATTTTTGATGGAACGATATTGAGTGTGGAGTTTCATGAGATTAGGCGAAAATTGCTAGCAATAAAAAATTCAAAATACCATATGCGGGAATATGGCAGAGATTTTGCAAAAGCATTCTCCAGATTTGAGGCAGTCTCTCCCCTTGTCCCGGAGGCTGCATAGAGATATAAAAAAGAAAAATGGCGTAGGCGATGGTTAAGGGCAACCATTGCCTCACCGACAAAAAATATCTCTCAAAGTTAACATCCATAGCAGATCTTGATAACGAATGATTTCTCTGATCATGGTTTTATTAGGATGCAATTGACTTGGTTGATAAAGAGTTCTCTGGCCCAAGGCACGCAACCTAATGGGGTGAGTTTTTTAACGCAACCATATCTTTGATACTTGATTTTTAATTTCTTCTTGTGAATCAGTTTTTCGAATTTTTTTACGCTCATTTTATTAAGACCAGATTCGACGTCTTGATATTTCTTCGCTCCATCATCACGAAAACGTTTACGGACGTTCATCACTGTGCCCTCTGAAAATAACAGCTGCACCCAGGGAATGGGTGTGAAAAATTGCATGTGACTTCCATAAGGAGCAAACCATGGCGGACCCAAGCTGATCAAAAGTTCTCCTCTAGGATGCAATGCAGAGATCATGATGTCAAAAATTTTCTCAGGGTCAGGAAAATGTTCCATACTGTGCTGAGAAATGATTATGTCGAATTTTCCAAGATCGGTTTCTGATAAATATTTTTGAAAAGCCGTTTGAGAATCCAATTGCAATGTCTTGATAAGAGCTTGAGCTTTTTCTCGAGACTGAGAATTGGTTTCCACTCCAAGAACAAAATCAGCGCCTTTAAGAATCAAAG
>JANLHA010000172.1 GCA_024653845.1 Candidatus Omnitrophota bacterium
GCCTCATATTCGGGTTGTGGATTTGGCTTTTGTTCCCTTAGGCGTGGGCTTAGAGAAGGCGGAATTAAGAAATACTCGACGAGTCTTTATCGTCGGAGAAAGTGGTAAGTCGCGCAGGGAATACAAATTTTTTGTACGCCCCATTGAAACTGTATCGGATCTTCTACGAATTTATAAAGAAAATTTGGTGGATGAATTCCCAGAGAGGGGGACAGTTAAATTAGTTGAGATTAATGACGGGCGTTTAGGATTGCAAAGTTTGAGCGGAGCTACGATAAGAGGTCTTCCAGCTATCTTAGGAGAGCCTGGCGACGATGTCAGCTTGCGATTGTCACGAGTTGCAGGGGAAACACGAGATTTGATGGTCGAAATACGTCCTATTCATGCCCCCGTAACGGAACCACCTCATGCGGTCAGGCGCTTGATTTTTCCTGGCGATGGGAGCGTTTCCATCGCTAATGCGAGGGGAGCCAATGATCTTCACAATGAGCGGGCTTTAGAGGTGGAAGCGGGGATTGTCCATAGGGATTTAACAGGAGACCTCGCGAATGTGAGCCCTTGGCTGATGCGTGAAAAGGTTCGTATTTTTTCCCAAAGAGGGGCGCCGGTGATCATGGCATGGCTGGATCAGGATACCACGATGGAGGAAATTGCTCGCCGTTTGGAAAACCCGGAACGAAGAAATGTCCTTTCATTGGATCAAGTGGACCCCCAGACGAGGGCACAAAAGCAAAAAATTTTTAATCGGTATTTAGCATCTTATCGTCCTATTCCAGAATTGGTCCAGACAAGATTAAATCCATGGGAAATTTACGCGAGGGTTAAATATGTTTTTGAGGTCCATGGCGTGCCTTTCCACGCGGCTTATTGGAACCGTTTAGCGAGGTTTTCCTCGCAGGCATTGTTGGAACAAATGCCTTATTTGAAATTTCTCGACCTTATTCTTCGTTTATATGGGCTGCAAGAAAGGAGTGACCGGGTTCTCTTGATTCAAGAAGGCTATTCTACTTTTGTAAGAGCAGGAGCGAGAACATCTCTTGGCCCTTTTGTCAGTGCTCTGGATGAATTCCTTGGTAGAGAAATCGTTGTTCCTCTGGAAGCTTTATTAAGTTTTCGTTGGAAAAGGGATTGGCTCGCCGACATGCGGGATCTCATCGGGACGCATACAACAGGTGATCAAGAGGAGCCGTTGGCCCAACAATGGCGAGCACTTCTTGAAATTTACAGATTTTACCTCGAGGATCAAGAACAGCATTCCGAAGAGACAAAGCGGAGACTCCAATCGTTGCAAGAAGAAGGCTTAAGATCTGCTGTGGTGAAAGAGGTCTCTGGATTTTTAGCTTTGCTCGACGAGATTGAAAATGGTTCGCAATGGATGGCCAAAGAGTTAGGGCAAGTTGACCGACCGCTGTTTGTAGCAAAGATTGATCTTTTTGACATTATGGAGGGGCGGGAGGTTGAGCGTTTAATATCAGATTTGACAGACATAGGAATGGATCCTCAAGAAGCGCGCGAGACTTTGAGAGAGAGGCAGGAAGACGAACTCAAGGCGTTAGGAATTGATTTGGCCCGACGAGGAAAAGGAGCATTTGTTTCTTATGAAGAGATCTTAGAGGTGGTCGATGGGCTCTTGATTGATACGATCGACATTCTTCGTTTGGCATTAGGGATTTTGGGTCATAACGGATTTCAATTTGTGTGGCGACCGGCTCAGGATGGTCGAGCCGCAGGAATCGTGGTCAATGATTTTCCATATCCATTCGAGGTGTTGGCGCAAGAGAGTGTCCAACAAGAAGAAGTAGGATCGCTTCGTCGGGAAATCGCACGGTTGATGAGTCGGAATAGTTTAGAAGAATGGTCTATTCAAATCGCGGAGAAAATAGCTCAGCTAAGATCGGCCGGAGACCTTTTTGATAATTTTGAATGGAAAAGAATGAGGATAAGATGGGGAGTGCGATATGGTGATTTACTTCGGTCGATGGGCATTGCGAATTTTAAAACATTACAAACTTTGGGCTTTGTTAATGGGGATGGCGGCCGACTTAGGCTTCCATCGACGAGAGAGACGGCCCAAGCCATTTTACGTTGGCTGGGCCTCGGGCGCTTCATCGACACGAAGTTTGGCCGCGTGTTTGTTTTTATTTTTACTCTCCCCTGGGAAATCATTTCGAGTCTACGCTCAAACTTTTTGGATCGTCATGACCCTCAGACGGAAGAACAACGCAGCGCTCGCGCCGCTGGTATCCGCGGAATTTTATTCTGGACGCAAATGGGTGCGATGGCTGGCGCGCTCGTCGGTGTTTTAGTTGCTTTAAGTGGAGGCCTGGTCGCATTTGCCGTCGGGCTTTTTGTCGGGGCCTTGGTCGGAGGAATCCTCGGGAATATGAGTCGGCATGGGGTACATAATATCATCCACCAAGATGCTCCTTTATCCATTGGTGAACAACAAACCGTTGATCTGAATGTCTTTGATCAAGACCGTTTGGTCAACGTCGAAGCATTAGGCACACGAATTTATATTGATCGACAATCGTTAGGCAAAAAATATCCGGTCAATCGCAAAGCAGGCATTCTGCCGATTTTACGGATCACCCACGGCGAGACAGGGTATGAGGTGGTTCTCATCGATGGGCAGCAAAATAGAACAACTGTCCCTTATCTTCGGATTTTTGTCGGAGCAAAAACCCTCGGACTTGTCGTCGCAGAAGGGATTTCTCCCAGTTTGATGGATCAAGAAATTCTTTATGATCTGCAAGAGGCAGGAGCCATGGATGTTCAGGTTGAGTTAGTTGGAATGAAAGAGCCTAAGAGGATCCATTTGGGTTTACCCTATCAGCCTTCGGCAGGATTGCAAGGCCGGCATTTGTACTATCAATTGACATATACGGAACAAGGTTATCGTGTCGTCGGGGCGCATACGGCAGATGAGGGCCACTTCGTCGAGGAGCGATATCCGCTCGTTCGTTTGATCAATGACGGTGCGCCCGAAGAACGGATCGCCTGGTCTCAAGGGTTGGAAGGCGATGACCGCAATTTATGGGTTAAGAAAATTCAAGATCATCCTTATGCCGTGATGGAAAATGTGCTTGTTCATGGAGCGGATGCCCGTGAAAAAAGAATTGCGACCGTACGAGATGTAAAATTGGATTGGTTATACAGCATTCCTGCCGAACTTGAAGGCCGATATGTCCGAATTTTGATGCATTATGGGATTCCGGTTCTGATGGAAGTTCTGCCATCAATAGAAGACACTCAATCTCATCGGATCCCGATGGTGCGGGTCATTCAGGGGCGGCGAATCAGGGCTTCTTCTTCGACGGGGGCTTTGCAATTGAGCAAATTGCCAGGGGAGGGAACGATCCTTAGCCATCTGGCAGGTTATGAGATGCGAGGCAAAACCATTTATGCGAGGCCTTCGTTAGAAATTGGCCAACCGTTAGAAGTCAGCGAAGGCAAGGTTCGAGCAGCCCCCGCAGGGGCTTACGTTTTAGAAGCGCGTTATGAAGGTTTCCCTCAGGGCCCGCCTCAGATTGAAAAGAAAACTCGCCCTATTCGCGTGATGAAAGATCTTGTCAAAGAACCGAAGGCTGCAAAACCGCAAAGAGAATCTCCTCCTCGAGAAGAGCCCAAGCCGAATCGTCGAGAACGCCCCGAATCTCGTCGGGAAACCAATCCGAAAGCCAATCCCAAAGTCAAATCCGAATCTGAAGTCATGATGATCACTCCTCGGCCGCCGGTCATTGTTGCTTTGAATGTTATGGGGAGTCGTTTAGTGATGGGTGCTGTTGATTTGCGAGGGACCATTCATCCGGAAAGTTATCATCAGGAAAGTTTGTCAGCCGAGGCGCAAAGCGACTCAACACTTTTCGTTGGGGCTCTGAGCGAGGCGCTGATGGTAGCCCACGAAGAAGAGTGGAATTTGGGACGCCAAGTCCAGCACATGGTGGTGACCGTCGACGGGATTGTTAATCAGCAAGGCGTCGTCTTTACCGATTCTCTACATCTTCCCGCTGCCCAGTTTGATTTGTTATCACCTCTTCGTCGTCAATTGGTCAGGCGCGGCATGCGTCTTCCATTGACCATCGGTAGCAATGACACGGCTTTCGGAACTGTTGAAGGATATCGATTGAGAGTCAGTCGTTATGTCCCACGACGGACAGATGCCCCAACGGCTATTTTGCATTTTTCTGACCGTTTGCGTGGAGTTGTTTTTGATTATCGTCAGTTGCGCGATCCGTTGGACGGAATTTCTGAAACAGAAGCGAGGTCCTTGCGCAGATTTTTCCAGAGAACGAGAACGCCCTCTGACGCTGCGGAAGAAATCCACGACACGCCCATTGAAGCCAAGATTCGTCAACGGCTTATCCAAAATGGTGAGTTTGGTCTTTTGCCAGGAGTTGATTCTAGGATCCCTGAGAAAACGTTACAGCAGTTGTTATCAGGCCCGCTTTCTGAGTCTGCCGCTGCGGAGTATTTGAGTGAGGCGGTTATCAAGATTGCAGAGAGTACGGGAATTCGTAAATTTTATATCACGGGTCCGGCGTTGTCAGCGGGTCTGCCGCGAGCCCTGAATAACGGCTTGCAGAAAAAATTGGCACAAACGACTTCCAAAGATGTGGATGTTAACGTGGAATACCAAGAAGAAAGAGTTGCCTATGGACTTCTCGGCGCGGCGCAAATGGCTTCCTTCGTCGAGGAAAATGAACAGCCAAGGTCCGTTATTCCAACCCATCGACTTGAGTTTCGCCCCAATGAGAATCGTGTTGAAGTTGGAGGCCTGAACGTTTATTTGGATAAACGGTCTGTACAAAATCAACTGGGTCTTCAAGAGCGGATTGATTTGGTGATGATGGCTATGGAGAAAGAACATTATCGACTTTGGATCATGTCAAAAGGCGAAAAACAATTTTTGCCTTTGATCCCGGTGTGGAATGAAGAACGGATTTTGGCTTTGGTGGTTGGCCGGATCATGGCCCCTAGTATTTTTGCGGCGCTCTCTGAAGATTTGCGTCAAAGAGGGATTCAGGAATTCACCGTTGGCCCTCTTGGCCCGATTGCCGCTGAAGGAAAGGGCCTGCTCTTGGGGTCTTATTATCGTCCAGGAGAGAGTTTCCATAATCATTATGTTTTTTATACTTTTGGTTTGACTTCGCAGGGCTACGTTCCGGTTCGCCTGAGAACGGCAGATCAAATTTTAGGAGAAGAACAAAAGAATGTCTTGGTCAGAAGAGTTGGTGAAAATTCCTTTTTGGAGGTGGCCGCTTTTGCAGGTCAGTCCCAGCGCGATTTGATGAGGGCGGTGCTCGGAGAATCAGCGGAAGCGATGTTGGAAAACTTGCACGTGGGTGTGATCGGAGAAATTCGCGATTTGGACATGAATATTTTATTACGGCTTTCTAAAAATCACGTCGATCGCGATGTGGATGTGCTTTATCTCAACGGTGTTCCGGCGGCTGTCAGAATGCATCCTGCTTTATTGGATCCTCGCGAGACCTGGATGCCCCTTGCCCGTGTCAGGAGAAAGGATGGGCCATATGTGGACTTTGTTCATCAAAGGATATCCAGGGCGAGTCTGGCGGCTTTGGGCCATGTGATCGTCGAGAACGTGGGTGAGGATTATTCTTTGACCCCAAAACTTTTGGAAGTTTCTTCTTCTTTCGAACAGGGATATCAATTGGAGTTTGCGGATGGAAATTTGGTACAAGTGACGGATGCTAAAGGACGAGTGATTCCCTTGGCTGAGCTTACGGAACGAAAGAATGGACAATTGGCTGAAAATCTTGAAGCTCACCGGCGGTATTTGGAAAATGGCGGAGAAGAACCAGCTTCATTTTCGGTTCCTCTGGCGCAGCCCAGCATCCGTTTGTCTGTGCAGCGTGCAGGAACTCCAGGCAGTACGACATTCTCTAAGAAAATTTTAAGCTCGGAGGGCAGAGTGCGTTTGAGAGTTTTCTCCGTAGGGCCGCTGCGAGTTTGGCGGATCGAGAATCCCGAAGCCGCTGAATACGGACTGGATTTGGTTTATTTTGAAGG